>CAKZNV010000019.1 GCA_937132085.1 uncultured Rubritalea sp.
GGGTGTTAGTTGGGGGACTTATACCTAGGGCGTTGCCCTAGGCTGGCATAGGGCACACCGTTGGTGTTGTGGGAAGGTGAAAGGTGAAAGGTGAAGCTTTTTTGATTGTGATAGTTTATTTTAACTTTAGATATGTATGTATGAACTCTTTTAGATTATCGATTGTCGCTGCTTTCAGTGTGTTTAGTGCTGGAGCCTCAGCAATAGCAGCTGAACGTCCAAATATTCTAGTGTTTTTAGTCGATGATATGGGGGTAATGGATACCTCTGTTCCTTTTGTTGTTGATGCTAATGGTAAGCCATCATCTCAGCCATTGAATAGGTTTTATCAAACTCCAGCCATGCAGAGGCTGGCTAATAATGGGGTGCGTTTTACTCACTTTTATGCCAATAGCGTTTGCTCTCCATCTAGGGCGTCATTGCTGACTGGGCAATACTCTGCTCGACATAAGACAACACAGTGGATCAATCCTACAGGTCGCAATGCTGGTCCTAAAGGCTGGAACTGGGAAGGGATGAAGGCTGATGATGTGACCTTGCAGGGGACTTTACAAAAGGCTGGCTATACAACAGTTCATCTGGGGAAGGCGCATCTAGGGCCATTTAAACATGTAGGCGAAGATCCGTTGAAAGTAGGGTTCGATCTGAATATCGGGGGCTGTGCTATTGGCCGACCAACGACTTATTTTGGTGAAAAAAACTATGGTAAAGGAACTGTGAGAGCGGTTCCTCATTTGGAAAAGTATCATGGCACGAAGACTTTTCTGACAGAAGCTCTAACGCTGGAGGCGAAGAGGATATTAACAGATGTGTCTAAGAATGGAGATCCATTCTTTATGCATATGAGTCACTATGCTCTACATGGTCCATGGGATCCAGATCCACGATTTATGAAGAACTACGCGGATTCAGGGTATAGTAAAAGGGCTCAAGCATTCGCTGCGCTAGCTGAAGGCATGGATAAGTCACTTGCTGATTTGGTAGCTCACTTAGAAGAGATCGGTGAAGCTGAAAATACGTTGATTGTGTTTCTAGGTGATAATGGCTCGGATGCTCCTATAGGTAAGGCTAAAGGGGTGGGGTCATCGGCTCCTTATCGTGGTAAAAAAGGCACCTGTTACGAGGGGGGAATGTTGGCTCCGTTGATCGTGTCTTGGGCGAAGCCTAATCCAGACTCAGCAATACAGAAGAAGTTTCCTATCAAGACGGGAGTGGTCAGCCAGGATTTCGTAACGATATGTGATCTTATGCCGACTCTGCTTAAAGTAGCTGGGGCTGAAGTTCCTCAGAGTCATAAGATGGATGGTGTAGAGCTAACTTCTTACCTTGCAAGTCACACAGGAAATCATAAGCAAGAATTCTTAATGCATTTCCCTCATCAACATAATAGTAGTCAGTTCACTGTCTTCAGAGATGGTGAATGGAAAGTGATTAAGCGTTACAACCAAAAAGGTGATAAGAGGTTTGAGTTATATCACTTGGCTGATGACATTGCTGAGGCGAATAATCTAGCAAAGAAGGAGCCAGTTAAGTTGAAAGAGATTTTAGCTAAAATGCAGCAAGCGCTGGATGATTCTGGTGCTCAATATTAGGGGAGCCTTTGGCTCTGTGTTAGGTGGTTATGTTTTATGTGTTATCTCGTGGTTATGGGGCTAGCTGCGCTAGGGAGAAATGGAACTTTTCACCACGAATCTGCACTAATTTTCAGGAATGCGGTTGGGTGCTTGGTTGATGGATTAGGATTTTGGATCTTTTTTGTCGAGCGAGATATTATAAACAACGGCTAATACGACTAGAGTGGGCATGACTAAGGATAGGACTTTTATCCATTTAGGATCTGGCTGACCAGAAAAGTTAGCGAAGGAAATTACAGCGACAATAGTTGAAAATAATGCTAGAATTAGCACGATCCAATGGCGAGGTTTGTTACTTAGTTTCATGGTTTTGTGAGTTATGATTGGTAAGTTGGATTATGATTCTAGGAGGGGCTTTGACAAGTTGTTTTTTTGGGAGCCTTTGGCTCTGTTTTGGGTGGTTAGGTATTATGTTTTATTTAGTGCTGCGCTTGGGGGATGGCGCTCTTGAACACTAGTATGCACTGATTTTCAGGGAGCACTCTAACAAATTAACCTAACAATCTAACAATCTAACAATCTTAGAGAGCTTTTAAAGCTGTTTTGTGAAGATATCTCAACTCAAACTGCTTCAAAACTATTGGGGCTGTCAGTGAAAACTGTGCAGCGTATTTACACACTTTTACGTGAAAGAATTCTCTCTTTAGCCTCTGAAGAAAACCATCCATTTGCTGGAGAGGTTGAAGTAGATGAGAGCTACTTTGAGGCAAAAAAGAGTTCGAGGAAAAAGAGAACGAGGAGCCTCTGGTAAAACTCCTGTCATTGGGTTACTAAAGCGAAAAGGAAAAGTATTCGTGCAAGTCGTTAATGACTGTAGTTGTGGGGAGTTGATGCCTATTATAAAGAGTCAAATGCTAGAAGAGACCACAGTATACACTGATGGCTGGAAAGCTTATGATAATCTTGTTAGAGAAGGTTATAAGCATCACAGAGTCCACCATCACAAAGATGAATTTGCTAGAGGGAAAAAACATGTGAATGCTATTGAAAGCTTCTGGAGCTATGTTAAATTCAGAATGACAAAGCTAAGAGGAACAATCATAGACGCGTCAATTCAGACCTCCTAATTCTCAAAGAATTAAGAGAAAAACCGCTCTAATCTATCTAAGACCCTGTGTTATTATTGTTAGATAAGTCATGCTAACCGTCGCCGTCATAGAGGCACGGCATCTTGGTCAATTAGCTTTTTCTTCGGCGATGTGCTGTGAATCCTAATAGACCTAGTCCTAATAACAGAGTTGATGATGGTTCGGGCACTGCTGCTGTTGCCATAAATCCACTCCAACCGACGAATCCAGTAGAGTCGGTATCAACTATATTGGTGAACTCAATACTAGTTACGCCATCGAAGGAGGAACCGAAGCTAAGCTGTTCTGCATCGGCTCCTGTGGTGTTTGAGACTTCTTCAGCAAAAGATGAAAAATTGAAAGCAGTAGAACCACCGTCATGATTGACTGTCACAGTAACTGTATCAAGACCACGAGCTCTAACACTATCACTTTGTTGTCCAACTTCGTAGTAATTCCAGAAAAGGAATCCATCGACATTATCGACAGAGCTGAAGTTGTAGGAAACTGTGGCACCAGTAGCATCACTTACCTGGAAACGAGCTATGCTATTGGTTGTGAGCCCTAAGGCTTCTGCAACAGTGGTCGTGCCAGACGTAACTGTAGCAGAAAATCCGGATGCTGTCGCATTGAATGACTGCTGGGGAGTAGGGCTTCCTGAATTAGGAGCCGAATCTGCAAGATAAATGATAGAAGCTTGGGATGTTGCGACCAAGGTTGGTGTGGCTAGTGCTGTGAGTATCGTTGTGAATTTCATTGTTATTGGTGTTTTTAAGTGAACAGTTGTTTAATTTACGATGGAAAGCTATCTAGTTCTTTTATTGGCGTCAATGAGATAGTTAAAGCCTTTGACCTTGTGTTAGTTGGTTATGATTTATGTGCTATGTTTTATTCTAGCTGTCATGGGGGAAGCTGTGCTAGGGAGATGGACGATGGAGCTTTTTACCACGGATCTACACTAATTTTCACGAATGAGGTTGGGCTTTGAGATAGGACTTATGTGGCTAATAGGACTTATGCTTTGGTGGATGAAGCCTAAAAAGATGGGTTTCATCGACCATCGCCGCAGTTGCGGGATTAGTTACTTTAGTGGAAGGCACGGAAAAGCGCTGATTTTTAGGGTGCTCACCAACCTAACAGCCTAAGAACCTAATCACCGAGCTTCAGCTCGCTAAAACCTTTATCTATTCTTTTGCCACTGGGTGGTGTTGGGGCGTATTAGGGTGGTGAGGGGTTTTTGGGATAGGTCGAACTGCTGGATGATGTGCTTTAGTAGGATAATAGAGGCTGCGGCATCGTAGAGGGCGTCGTGCCAGGTTTTGTCTGGGACTAACTCTGTGATGGTTGCTGTGAGATCTAGGGACTGGCAGAGGTTTCCTAGTGAGTAGTCACCGAGCTCTGGATAGCAGGCTCTGGCTAGAGGAAGGGTATCGATCCATGGGCCGAAGCCGTGGGCGGGGAATGCTTGGAGGAAGCGTTTTTCTGTGCCGTGGCCGTGAGCGACTACGGCTACTTGGTTGAGACGCTTCTTAATCTTTGGCCAAAGTAGCATGAGCTTGGGGGCGTCTGCAAGATCATCCTTGGTGATACCGTGGACTTTTTGAGCTGCCCAGGTGATGTTCTGGTCGGTGTGGATGTAGGACATCCAGGTGTCGGTAATTCCATCAGCGAGCGACCAGGTGGTGGTGCCAATCTGGACAGGAGCATCAGTCCTGCCAGTGGCGGTGCCAGCAGACTCAAAGTCGATGGCAGTGAATAGGGTATCTTGGATCAAACTGAGATGAGTTTGCTAGATAGTAAATGTAGGGGGAGGTAGAAGGAGCTGGCTTATTTGATAGAGAATTTGCGTCCACGTCCTTCTCTGAGAGCTCTTTTGAGTGAGTTGTAGAGTTGGTCGAGATCTGACTTAGTAGCTAGCTTGTATTCGATCGTTTTAGCGTGAGTGGTGGCTGGAGTTTTCTCAGTAGTGGTAGCGGGATCTACTCCTGCACGGTTACCGCCACGTTTGGCTATATCTTTGGCTCGGTCAGCTAGGTTTTTAGCGATGTTGGCCTTATTGTCAGCACCTACTAGGTCGATGGTGTAAAATCTGGCTAGAGCAGCTCCGTTGGTGTCGATATCTACTTCGTGGATTAAGAATCCACCGAGGACGTAGGTGTGCATGCTGATCGAGGATATGCGGTCAAGAGCGACCATGTAGTTACCGCCGGAGACATTGGCTTCCCAGAAACGTCTATTTTCTGAGGTGTTGTCTGTGTTCTTTTTGGTGTTGTCTTGAGCGTGACAGATGGAGCCGAGTAGTGAGAAACTAGCGAGGGCTAATAGTGTGGTTGATTTGAGGATGCGTTTCATTGTTAATATAGATAGTTAACTTTTTACTACGTGTCAAAGTATCTGTGGTTACAAATTGTGGTGACAAATTTTTGGTTAAAACCTAGGTTGCTTTGATTGAGGAAATTTGTTTATTTGTGCTTATGCCGAAATTTCGTCCTAATGTAGCTGCACTGATCGTAAATAATGCAGGAGAGTTACTAGTCTGTGAGCGAACGAACGATAAGGGGGCGTGGCAATTTCCGCAAGGAGGAGTGGATGGCGACGAAAGTGCACTGGAGGCTCTGTATCGTGAGGTCTGGGAAGAGGTTGGATTACCACCGGAGGATTATAAGGTGATCGAGTATCGTGATAAATATCTGTATCTGTATCCTGCGCATATCCGTGTGAAGAAGAAATGGGATGGGCAGGAGCAGACGTATTTTCTGTGTAAGCTGAAGAAGAAGTCTAAGGGGGTGGATCTAGGTGAGAATAATCCAGAGTTTCGTGACTTTGACTGGGTGAAGCCAGAGGATTTTGATGTAGATTGGCTACCGGGGTTTAAGGTAGAGGTGTATCGTGAGGTGATGAGAGATTTCTTTCAATTAGAGATTTGAGGTGTCAATCTAGCGGTAGAATCTATACTGAGTGATGGCTAAATAGTGATGAAAATCATGATCTTATACGTTGACGTATTTGAAATTTGTGTCAAATTAGCTCTGGAAAGATTAACTAACCTAAACCATTTAAGTAAAACATGACTAAATTCCTAAAACCTATTCTTCTGACTCTGAGTATTGCTATATTCTCAATGGGATCAGCGACCGCAAATGACATCAAGAAGTCTGCGACTATTGATATGAAGAAACTTTTTGATGAGTATCACCTCACCAAGGACGCTCAAGATAAAGTAAAAGCTAACCAAAAGATCATTGCTACAGAGAACAATGCAAAGCTTGACGCTATTCGTCAGATTGCAGATCAGATCAAGGCTCTAGGTAAGAAGATCGACGATCCAGTGATCGCAGCTAACACACGTAACAAGCTTGTTCGTGACCGTCAGCTTCTTGCTAACAAAGGAAACGCTCTTGAGAACAACCGTCGTGAGTGGCTCAACCGCCGCAACAAGGCAATCAACGAGAACATCGTTACTGAGATGAGAAAAATTCTTGCTCAGATCCAGGACAAAGTAGAGGCATACGCTCGTGACAACGATATCGACATGATTTTCGATAAGTCAGCACGTGGAGTAACACAGACTCACTTCCTTATCTTCTCTAAAGACAAGTTCGACATCACAGCGACTCTCCTTGAGACACTCAATGCTGATGCTCCTAAAGGTGAGTAATTCTCATTAACTAGTTAATTCACTTTTTAAAATGCTCTTTCGGCTTTGGCTGAGAGAGCATTTTTTTTTGCTAATTTTTTATACAGAATTTGCAGAATTTTGCATGATTAACAGAATTATTGGGGTGGTGTTTTTTTGACAGAATTTACAGGATTAACAGAATTGCTTTGAGGGGGTGATGAAGCATAAGGTTCACTTTCAGCGAACGATTCTAGACGGTGCTGTTAATAGGGATGTGTCGCTGGGGCTCCTTTCCCTATTCTGGTATAAATTTCCCCGATTGGGGAAAGGTGAAAGGGGAAAGGTGAAACTGGTAGGGCACGGGGCACGGGGCACGGTAACTGGTAACTGGTAACTGGTAACTGGTAACTGGTAACTGCGCCATGGGGTGGTCGCTTTTAGTTGAATTTTTTGCGGAGGTGGCTGGGGAGGATATTTAGTTGGTCACGGTATTTGGCGACGGTTCTGCGGGCTACTTTGTAGCCTTGGGCTTTGAGGGTCTTTTCGATGGCTGAGTCGGAGAGCGGCTTGGTGGGAGGCTCGTTTTCGATGAGCTTTTGGATGATGTCTTTGATGCTAGAGTTGGAGACTTGGTTACCGTCGGTTGATTGGTAGCCTGAGCTGAAGAAGTTTCTGAGCTCGGTGACTCCATGTGGGGTGAGTATGAATTTTCCAGCGACTGCTCTGGAGATGGTAGCGGGGTGGACTTCTATCTTTTCCGCTATTTCATTCATGGTGAGAGGTTTCATGAATGAGGGACCGTTCTCTAGGTAAGGCTGTTGTTTCTCGATGATCTGCTGCGCTATCTTGCTGAGTGTGGCTTGGCGCTGGCTGAGGGCTTTGATGATGATTTTGCCATCGCGGATATGGTCTCTGAGGTAGCTTCTGGTCTTGCTATCAGTGGTGGAGGCCATGAGATCCTTGTAGTCATTACTGATGGTGATGGTGGGGAGATTGGCGTCTGTTAGATTGGAGGTCCATTGACCAGTATTGGATTTATAGATGATGATATCTGGCTGAATGTAGGGATTGGCCGATGGATCGAACTCTGCTCCTGGGTCAGGGGTGAGTGTGGCTATTGCTTCAGCTGCTTCCGCTACTTTAGTGACTGTTGATGCTAGGGATTTGGCGATTTGTGGGTAGCGTTTTAGAGCTAGGTCTTGGAGGTGATGTTCTACAATCTGATATTCCAGCGTTCCTGTTAGATCTTTTTTATAGAGCTGAATGAGTAGCGATTCTTTTAGGTCGGTGGCGCCGACTCCTGCAGGTTCTAGGTGTTGCACTTTGGTGAGTGCTTTTTCTAGATGAACTAGAGAATGTGTGCTGGTGATGGCTATGTCTTCGACTGGCTGGTTAAGGAAGCCACGGTCGTCGATGTGGGCAATTATTTCATCGGCTGCTTGTCTGATCTCGGGGCTTAGAGTTTCGCTGTGAAGTTGCTCGATGAGGTGCTGCTGGAGAGTTTTTGGTGCTACGATTGAGTTATAAAGGTAGTCGATGGTTTCTTGGCTAGGGCCGGTGGTGGCGTTTTGGGTGATTTGGGAGTCACGGTAGTCGTCATCTAGATATGAGAGAGTCTCGGAATCGTGTTCAGCATCGACTGGGGTTTCATCAGGGAGGGCTTCGTCATGGGTATTGACCTCGATGACAGGGTTGGTGGTGATGGCTTGGCTGAGGATCTGGCCAAGCTCCAAGGAATTGGCCTGCAGAACCTCTAGACTGCGTCTCATCTGAGGTGAGAGAGTCTGTTGTTGGGAGAGGTTTTGTTGTAGGTCGATTCCTGCCATTACTAGTGGCTATTTAAAGGGGGCTTCGGGGGATGTATAGCAGAAAGTGTGCCAAGGTGTTTTTGGGTGATCTTTTTTATAGAGTTTACAGAATTTTGCAGGATTAACAGAATTTTTTTTGGGGGGGAGAGTGTGTGATTGGTCTTATGGGACTTATAGGACTTATTCGCTAACTGGCTTGCTCTTCTGAGCTCCTGATCTTGGGGTGAGGTCTTTTACCCAGAAGTTTTTGTATTCTACTGGGTCGCCGTGGAACTGGAGGCGGATCGGGGCTTTGGCTGGGTGCTTGGCTGGGTATTTAGCGACAGTTTTGTGGACTGTTGGGCCGTGGAGCTTTTGGTGATTGTGAATGATGACGCCGTTGTGGATGACGGTGATGTAGGCGGGGGATTTTAGTTTGTCGTCTTTGTAGGTCGGAGCTGTGAAGATGATGTCGTAGCTCTGCCATTGGCCTTTTGCTGTGGATGCGTTGACTAGTGGTGGGTATTGACCGTAGAGTGCTCCTGCTTGACCGTCTGCGTAGGTGACGTTGGTGTGGCTTTCTTGGATTTGGACTTCGTAGCGATCCATGATGAATATTCCACTATTGCCGCCTTGTTGACCTTTGACTTTTCTATCAGCAGGGATTTTCCATTCGAGATGGATGTGGCATGAGCCGAAGTCTTTTTTAGTTCTGTTGTCTCCTAGAGCTGAGGCGACTAATGCGCCATCTTTGATTGGCCATTTTTTAGTGAGAGCGTCGGTGTTCTTACCATCGAAGATGATATCGGCACCTGCTGGTGCTGGGGTTCCGAGCTGTGGTATGCCTTCGACCTTTTGTGGTGTAGGGCGAGATTTCTCATGCACATGATAGCCGGACCATGGCTGAACATCAGCTAGAGTGGTGGCTGCGAGTGAGGTCGAGAGAAGAGCGGTAAGCGTCGATTTTTTCATGATGGTTTAGTATACTGATTTCAAAGGAGTATTCTTTCCAATAATGACGAGCTTACAAGATAAAGATTATGAGGGATTCACTACGATTTAGTCTTGATTGTTTCTGGAAGCGTTCCAAAGTGTCGCCGTGAGCAGCGTGCCTGTAAAACCAAGTTTAGAGGAGTTTCGTCAAATGTCGAAGCTGGGGAATGTCGTGCCTGTGTATGCGCAGCTAGCAGCCGACTTTGAGACG
The DNA here is from genome assembly GCA_937132085.1 of uncultured Rubritalea sp. Classification (GTDB taxonomy): domain Bacteria; phylum Verrucomicrobiota; class Verrucomicrobiia; order Verrucomicrobiales; family Akkermansiaceae; genus Rubritalea. The sequence continues at coordinate 9,312 of CAKZNV010000019.1, forward strand.
CCACTTTCTGCCTTTAGCAAGATTGCTAATAAGCAGGGTGCGTTTTTATTTGAAAGTGCTGAGAGCACGGATGCGAGTGGACGGTATTCGATCATGGGGAGTAATCCTTTGGCGATGTTTACTGCGTTTGGTAAAGAGATCACACTTGTAGAAGGTGGTGAGACGCGTCAGTGGACAGCAGAGAATGATTTCCTGGATGATCTAGAAAAGCTGATGGCTAAGTATAAGCCAGTGGTTCACGGAGATGCTCCGCCGTTCTATGGTGGAGCTGTGGGTTACCTTTCTTATGATGCTGTTAGACAATTTGAGCCTAGTATTGAGAGTTCACCAGAGGATGATTTAGGTCTTCCTGATTCGGTGTTTATGCTGGCTGATACGGCTCTTATTTTTGATCATAAATTGCGCCGACTATTGGTAGTGGGCAATGCATTGATCGCAGAAGGTTTAGATGCTGAGGGAGTGGATGCGGCTTATCACCAGGCTGTGCAGAAGATCGAAGGATTGATGTCTCAGCTAGATGAGTCGGTGCATATAGCTCCGCTGAATGGTCTGACTGACTATCCTATCCCTGAAGCGACTAGCAATACGACTCAAGATGAGTATGAGGCTATGGTGCTAAAGGCGAAGGAATATATCACTGCTGGTGATGTGTTTCAGGTGGTGCCTAGTCAGAGATTTGAAACAGAATTTACTGGTGAGCCGATCGATCTTTATCGTGCATTACGCCATGTGAATCCTTCGCCATATATGTTTATCATGCAGTTCGAGGATTTCTCATTAGTGGGTAGTTCTCCTGAGGTGCATGTCAGAGCGATTGAAGGTAAACTGGATATTCGTCCGATTGCAGGGACTCGCTGGAGAGGTAAGACTGAGGCGGAAGATGATGCTTTAGCGGCTGATCTTTTAGCGGATAAGAAGGAATGTGCTGAACATCTGATGCTAGTGGATCTTGCGAGAAATGATGTGGGAAGAATCGCTAAGCATGCGAGTGTGACAGTGGATGATTTCATGATAGTGGAGCGCTATAGTCATGTGATGCATATTGTGTCGAATGTGAGTGGTCAGCTAGATCCTAACTACACGGCGTATGATGCGCTACGTTCTACATTTCCTGCGGGGACTGTGAGTGGAGCACCGAAGATCCGTGCGATGCAAATCATCAATGAGCTAGAGAAGAATAAGCGATGCAGCTATAGTGGCGCTGTCGGTTACTTTGGCTGGGATGGTGGACATGACTCTTGTATTACCCTGAGAACCTGTCTTCTCAAAAATGGCAAAGCCTATGTGCAAGCAGGCGCAGGCGTAGTGGCTGATAGTAATCCTACCTATGAATACGAGGAATGTCGTAACAAGGCGATGGGGATGATCAGAGCAGTAGGATTAGCTAAAACTATACAAAAACTTTAAACGATTAAACGACGATGTTACTAGTTATCGATAATTACGATTCATTCACTTACAACTTAGTTCAGTATTTTGGTGAGCTGGGTGCTGAGATGAAAGTGGTCCGCAATGATAAGATCACAGTGGAAGAAATAGCGGAGTTGGCGCCAAGCCATATCTGTATTTCGCCAGGGCCATGCACCCCGACTGAGGCTGGGATCAGCTGCGATGTTATTCGTGAGTTTGGTGGTAAGATTCCTATTTTTGGAGTCTGTCTCGGTCATCAGAGTATTGGTCAGGTATTCGGTGGAGATGTAGTGCGAGCGGCGACGCTGATGCACGGTAAGACGTCTCCAGTGAAGCACAATGGGGAGGGGATTTTCCAAGGTCTACCTAGTCCGTTTACTGCGACTCGGTATCATTCATTGATTGTGAAGCGTGAGACATTGCCAGACTGTCTGGAGATCACTGCTGAGACTGAAGATGGTGTGATCATGGGGCTGAGGCATAAGACGCTGGAGATCCATGGTGTGCAGTTTCACCCTGAGAGTATTCTTACCGAACATGGAAAAGAGATGTTGAAGAACTTCCTTGATGTGAAAATTTAGAACTACCCTATGACTCTCGAAGAAATCCAAGCTGCTTTACCTGAATCGAAACTGCGTCACGGTGCGCAGTGGTTGTTTTCGCCCGAGCCATTTAAGCTAACGAAGAAGGAAGCGAAGGCGGTGCAGAGTTTGGGGCATCCGTTGGCTATGTTTCAACGTGCGAGTGAGAATATCTATCAGAGATCTGCATTAGATAGAATTCCTAGCTGGATTGCGGAGTTGTTAGATGCAGGTAAGCCTGACTGGATCGTGCAGCAACAACGTAGCACGGAGCTTAGAGATGTTTTACCGAGAGTGATTAGGCCAGATTTGATTCTAACGGAAGATGAAAATGGTAAGGAGACTTTCGCTCTAACAGAGCTAGACAGCGTTCCTGGGGGGATGGGGATAGCGACGTGGCTGAGTAGAGTCTATGCTGAGCATGGATTTGATATTCTTGGTGGATCAGAGGGTATTATCGAAGGGTTTAAGAGCTTGTTACCTGATGGAGGCAAGGTGCTGGTGAGTGAGGAATCTGAGGATTATAAGCCTGAGATGCAGTGGCTGGTTCAGCAACTTGGCGATGCTTGGGAGCTAATCAATGCTGAGGATGACAAGGCGGATGATGATGCGGCTAGGTATAGATTTTTTGAGTGGTTTGACTGGAAGAATATTCCTGCGGCCAAGAAGCTGGCGAAGATGATTCAGCTGACTTCTCCATGTAAACCACATCTGGAGGAGAAGCTCTGGCTTGCTCTTCTATGGAGCCCTGCTCTGAAAGGAATGTGGGAGAAGGAGATGCGTGGTAGTCATTTACAGAGAGTGCGTGAGGTTGTGCCATTTGGCTGGGTCATGGATCCTGCGAAACTTCCGCCACATGCTGCGCTTCCGAGATTGGGAGTGAATAGCTGGAAAGATGTCGGTGAATTTAGCCAGAAGGATCGTCGTTTAGTGGCGAAGGTGAGTGGCTTTAGTGAGCTGGCTTGGGGATCTAAGAGTGTGACTATCGGTCATGACATGTCAGGTAATGATTGGTCGGAAGCGATCGATAATGCGACTGCAGAATTTGAGACTCAGCCGTGGATGATGCAGCAGTATCATGCAGGTAGAGTGGTGGAGCATCCTTACTTTGATGCAGATACTGGTGAGGTGAAGATTATGAAAGGGAGAGTGAGACTCTGTCCATATTATTTTATCGATGTGAGTGGTAAGACTAAGCTAGGTGGAGCCATGGCAACGATCGTTCCTGCTGATAAGAAGAAGATTCACGGTATGAAGGATGGTATTCTAGTGCCATGTGTGGTGGCTGAGTAAAGGTTCGGTAGAGAACATCATTTTAAGTGATGTTGTGATTGGGTAAATCGATTTCTCGATTTTCGATAATCGTGTATTCTCAGTGTAATGAAGCTGAGTAATAGTCTGACGAAGATGGGGGTGTTGATTCCACCGTTACCTTGGGATAAACCTAAGGTGAGGAAATCTGTGGATGCTGATGTGGTCGTGACTCTACATGGTTTATGGAGAAGTGTTAGTGCGATGGAGCCGGTGGCTAAAGCGATGCATGCTCAAGGGTTTGAGACAGTGGGTGTGCCTTATGGATCGTTTCGGTTAGGTTTAGATGCTATTGTTAGCCAAGTGATTGGGTTGCTAGAGCCGTGGTTGGAGAGTGGGAGGAAGATTCATTTTGTTACGCATTCATTGGGGGGAGTGGTGGTGAAGAGGTTAGTTGAGACGTTGTTGGCTGAGGGGAGTGATATAAATTTTGGGCGTGTCGTAATGCTAGCTCCACCGCATCAAGGAAGCGAAATTGTGGACTGGCTAAGTCGCTCACTTGTTAGGCGTCTTTTGGGGCCTGCAGGTGAGTTTTTGACTAGTGAGAAAATGCAGGAACCACAAGATGCGTTGAATTTTCCGGAGGAGGTGGAAGCAGCGGTGATTATGGGGAAGAGTAGTGCGTTACCTTTGTTTAGGAAACTGTTAGAGGCATCTAATGATGGGATTGTTTCTGTGGAAAAGGGGAAGCTGTATGGGATTAAGGAGTTTAAAGTGGTGGAGGCAGATCATACGTTTATCTCTAGTGAGAAGCAGGTGATTGGGATGGTTGAGAGGTTTATAGAGTTTGGGCAGACTGATGGGAAGTCGTAAGGTGGTGGAGACAATTACAGTATAAGGTTCCCCTACAGGGAACGCTGGGGTTGGTGAAAGAAGACCGAGGGATGCGGCGTTGCCTTTCCACCCGGTTGGTATGAATTTGGCCTTCAGCCAAAGGGGAGATGGAGCATAAAGTTCACTTTCAGCGAACGACTCTGTTCTTGTGTGTTTAATAGGGATGCGTCGCTTTGCTCCTTTCCCTATTCTGGTATAAATTTCCCCGATTGGGGAAAGGGGAGATGGAGCATAAAGTTCTCTTCCAGGGAACGCTGGGGTTGGTGGATAGGACACAGGGATGCGTTGCTGACGCTCCTTTCCACCCGGTTGGTATGAATTTGGCCTTCAGCCAAAGGGGAGATGAAACCTAGTTGCTGCGGTTTCAGGTGTTAGACTAGTTTGCCGTTTTTTAGGTTGTAGATCTTGTTGGTTTGGGCGGCGTCTTGGTCTGAGTGTGTGACCATGATGACTGTGTTGCCTTGTTGGGCGTATTGCTTGAGGAGATCTAAGGCTATTTGTGTGTTATCGTTGTCTAGGTTGCCAGTGGGTTCGTCAGCTAGTAGTAACTTGGGCTTGTTGATGATCGCACGAGCAAAGGCGACACGTTGGCATTCACCTGCGCTGAGTTTAGCGGGGTGATGATGCATGCGCTTTGTTAGGTCGAATTTCTCTAATAGTGTTTTGGCTTCCTCTAGAGCTTGCTCATGACTAATCGTTTTGTTGATGCTTGGAATAGCAATGTTTTCGAGAACGTTGAGGTAGGGCAGGAGGTGGAAGTTCTGAAAGATCATGCCGATACTTTCTGAGCGAAATTTGGATCGTTGTTTTTCGCTGATGTCGAAGATGACTGTGCCGTCTATGTCTACTGATCCGGAGCTGGGCTTTAAAAGTCCAGAGAGTGTGTAGAGTAAGGTTGATTTACCTGAGCCGCTAGGTCCTTGGAGTGCGACAAATGAACCGTTCTCGATCTCTAGTGTGACTTCGTCAAGAGCCTTGATTTTTTGTGTGTCAGGCTCGTAGATTTTGGTGAGTTTCTGAATACTAATCATGACGTAGAGCGTTTAGTGGTTGTAAATTTGTAGCGTTGAGTGCTGGTAGCCATGTGGAGGCGATTGCTATCACTGGAGGTGCGAGAGCGATTACAAAGAGGATGTTAGAGCTGGGTGCGTGACCAGTTGTTTTGAGGTAAATGAAGTAAGCTAGACAGATAGTGATGAGTGAAGCGATGAGGCCGATCGCTAGAGCTCGAATGATGAAGAGTTTAATGATGGATGGACTGGCGACTCCGAGCGCTCTAAGTATGCCGATTTCTTCTCGTCGTTGTCTTACATTGAGAATACAGAGGTAGCTGAGAGTGATGAAGGTGATGAGGAATAGCAGGGGGACTAGGTAACTATTTAGCTGTTCTAAACTCTGTCTGGAGTCTGCTCTGGAGGTTTTTATGGCGGATAGCTTCTCATGGCTTTGGTCGATGATTTGCTGACGGATGGTATCGGCTCTCTTAGAAGTTTTGACTCTGGCTTCGGCTCTGACTAGTGCTTTTGATCCTACTTCGATGATTTGGATGTTGGGTAGGATTGCATCTAGTTCTTTGCGAATGACGCCGACACGATCTGCGCTGGCACAGTTGCAGCCTAGGCATTTTATTGAGGATATCTGGCCTTGCATGTTGTAGAGATTTTGCATTTCTCCGAGGTGAATCCATGCAGTGCCGTCATCACGAAAGTCTTTTGGTAGATAGGTTTTGGCTACTTTATAGACTACTCCGTTAAGGGTGACTTGGTCATCGACCTTGATACCCAGTGGGTGGTGGAGATCATAGCCTAGAAAAATACTGCCAGGTTCTAGCGGTTGCATGATCGGCTTCATTCCTTGTCTGTGTGACATCGGGACCTGTCCAGCTACTCCGATTAGCATGATTCGGCGTTTCTGTTCAGTCCACTCTACTCGCTTGGCTAGTTGTGGGAGAAGGTGATTGATGGTGACTACTTTGCTGTCGGCTAGCTTGTTAGCGTAGTCTTGGGGAAGAGTTTTGATTGAGTATCCACGCTCCTTGATCGTTTCTATCGGCTCTTCATTTGAAAAGAGGTAGACATTGAAGCCTAGGCCTTTCATCGTTTTGCGGATGTCGTTCTCTAAACTAGTGAGGGTCTTTTTAGTCTTGGCGTTATGCTTGATGAGCAGTTGTTCAGTTTCTTGTTGCTGGGTCTCTAGGCGTTTGGTCGTTTCAGAATCGAAAGCATTGAGAAGTGAAATAGAGTAGATGCTTATGCAGAGTGCGAGGGTGATAGCGAAGATCGAAAAGATGAAGTTAGCTTTTCGATGCTTTATTTCTCTGAGGACTAATTGGAAAATAGACATGCAGGTAGATTTGAAATTTGAGATTGGTGATTTAAAACTGCTTGTTGCTGCGTTTGTAGTAGATTAAGCCAGCTAGTAAAAGAAGTGAGATCATTCCCGTCGCTATGATGAGATTTCTTTTGAGTGATGATTGAATCGTATGCGGTTCTCTAGAATGAACCATATTTTCAGACTGAGCCGATGGTTGATTTTCTTTTCTAGGCGGATCATCACTTAAGAAATCTCCAGTGCCTGTGAGCTCGGGGAGGTCTTTATCAATGATCACAGTAGAGTCGGCTATTTGTTTGTCCCAGTTGGCTTGCATAACTAGGTCGTAGCCTGGGTTTTGAGATTTGACGCTGCATGCACAGGCGTTGCAGAGATATTGACATTGATCAATGATGATCGTTCTGCTGACTTTGCTGGCTGGGATTAGTCCTAGGCATCGGCCTCGTCCGAAGATTGGGGCAATGAATGATGGCTCTGGTAGTTGTGCCATTGATTTTCCTTTGAGGAGAATTTTTATGAACTCTTGTTCTTCTGGAGAGTTAGGATCGAGTGACAGGACAGTGAAGGCAATCTTTAGAGGAACTGATGAACGTAGCACATCTTCAAAATCGATTTCGCCTTGAGACTGTGCTTCAGCGATTTGGTCTGGTCGGATAACTCCTTCGGGTAGCGAAATGCTTTTCTGTGCTTCAATGAGAGCCTCGTCTAATATTTTTCTAACAGCTTGATCCTTTGATTTATCACCGGATAGAATATGTAGATAAACTGTGGAGTCTCCATTCAATAAGCGTTTGATGATCTCCGATCTGGCTGGCGACTGCATGAGTGCACCGAGTGAGGATTTAGTTGTGTTTGCCAGTAAGATAGGCTCTGTGATGTTCAGGTCATCAGGAGCTGTTAGAACATGTGACGGAAAGGTTTCGATCATTTCGAGACCTGGAATAGACCATTGTTCTGCTTCTGTTAGGGCATTAGCATCGATGGTTTCTATCTCTAAATTCAGGGTGGATGGATTAGCTTCTGACTGGCTCTTGGCTTGATCTATCAAATCCTGAGGGCCTCGAACTAAAGGTTTTTTATGAATGATCTGTAGTCTATACTTATCGGCTTGCCAGCGCTCTAGAGCGTATCTGAAAACAGGCACTTGGCATGATAGAGCGAAGCTACTGAGCAGAAGAGATAGAGTGAATGTTCGAAGCATAGTTTATTTGAATGAGATGATTTCACCTTTATTAGTAGAGACCACGAGGTGACCATCACTAACGGATAGACCATGAGCAATACCTTCAATAGGAGCGCTCCACAATGATTTACCAGACTTGGTATCATAAATCTCTACTTTGCCATCAAACCCACAGATGAGGTGATCACCAGCAACGATGAGCTCAGCGATTGCTGCTGCTGGGGTTTCCCACATAGAGCATGCCTTTATTTCTGTATCGAGGCCTTTCACTTCAGCCATCAGTTGGTCATACTTTGGTTTGTTAGTTTTTTTGATTTTATTAGCGGCGACTATGGTATCAGCTCTTTTGGCTGAGAGAGAAGAATAGGTTGTGTAATCAAGCCCTTTTAGCGATCCATTGATATGCATGAATGCTTGCCCTTTGTAGATGACTGCTCGGTTTGCATTATTGAAAGCAGCGATACTTCTACCTTTCTGGTCAGTCAGAGAGATTTGATCATTACGGTTTTTTTGGCTGGATGGTCCCGCTATCAATTGGCTGTCTTCTGTTAGAATACAAAACACTCCACCAGCGTGACCCATGTTACCGAGAGTGTTACCAGATTTAACGTCGAACTTCAGAGCAGCAGCTCTGCCTTGTGGAATGTAGAGATGCTTATTATCGGTAAGGATGGCTCCCTGTAGAGTGACGCCAGTGTGAGCTTGATTGTATCCTCTCACTTTCTCTTCTTTGCCATGGGCTTTTTTGACGTAGGTAGATTTACCGCTCTTCTGAGTAACCGCATGGAGATATGAGTCCTCCCATGGTAGTAGTGAGCCTGCGAAAATGGCTTGATCGCCAACGAGTGTGACGCCAGTGCGGACTGGGTGGGTGGAAATGAGTTTGCCATTATTGATAATGTTTTGGGTGGTGGGAGCTGCATTCACTTTCCAAATAAGGTTACCATTGGTGGTGTCTACAGCGTATGCGTGACCATCATCAGACCCGAAGAATGCTCGGTTATTGGCTAAGCTCGGAGGAAATCGAACAGCGCTGTTAGTGAAGAATGTCCAGAGTTCTTTGCCAGAGTTTATATCGAAACAATGAACGGCATTGTCTGATGACGATCCGTAGTAGAGCTTACCATCGGCTATGGTGGTGTAGTAGCAGGGATCGAAATTACGCATGGATTGAAGTCCTGCGTTTTTCGCATAGGTGTCCCATTTGGCTGGACCAGTCCAGGCTTGTTGAGGGATTCCTCCTTGGTGATTCCAGCTTTTAGTAAGAGGTAGTTTGATCGTCTGAGCAGTGGTTCCACTACGACGATTATCAGCTCTGTAAGTTGTCCACTGAGCTAGACATGTATTCGTGATGGCTAGGCCAATGCAGCTAACAGAGAGTGATTTTTTGATGAAATGATTCATGATGATAGGGAAGTTATCTTTATTTTGATCGAACAGGAGCGAAGCCGAGAGAAGTTTCCATCCAACCACCACAGGAGCAGCCTGCACCACCGTCGGGGATGAGTAGCATTCCGTTAGATGGAATGTAGCTGAGCCAGCAACTCGGTCTGAGACGTTTCCAGAAGGTGACCTCTTTTTCATCGATTCCCCAGACAGAAATAGCGCCACCTAGACCACGATAGAAGAGTGTGTCTCCAGAGCCGACAGCAGCGGCACAGGCAGCTCTAGGTCCGTAGTTGTAGCCAAGAGGTTTACCTTTTTTAAGATCGATACCGGAGGGATCAGTGTAAAGGTGGTCTTGGATGATGACAGGGTGCTGAATATGAGCTCCGTGATGGCTCGCTCTCCACTGGGTTTTTGTGTCCCACTCTAGTTTTCCGGACTTAGCTGAGAAACTGTAGTAGGTGTAATAACCAGTGTTTTTGCCTGCTATAGATTGTGAAATAACTGCGTAAAAACTATCTTTAGTCGCTAGTCCGTAGCCTGCTGGGACACCGGCTTGAGTAGCGGTGACGTATTCAAGTTTAGGGAATGGTTTCTCCCATTTCACCTTGCCGCTTTTGAGATCAAGGCAGACAGCGTAGAGCTTATCAGTCCAGAGGCTGTTATCAGATATTCTGCCGTTTTCACCGTTTTTCAGATCTGGGCTACGGTTTTCTAAGAAGTAGATATTTTCGCCTTCTATGGTGATTGTTGAGTTGATGATCAGTCCTTTTCCATAAGCCCATTTACTGGCTGAATTGTGTTTATTGTAGGCGAAGAGGTTGTAGCTGATTACTTGTGCTATAGCTCTTCTGTCAGTGGCTCCATCGAACCAGTTTTGGCTGCCCCAGAACTCAGTGAGATGAGAACCTGCGAGGACACTTGAGCCAATGAGGTAATCACCAGAGTTAGCAATGTAACCCCAATCATATTCTCCACGAGCGCTGTCGGTTAGCTTAAACGTTTCAGTTTGTTCACCAGTGGCTGCATTTAGTTTCCAAGCTCTGTCTTTAATAGCAATGTAGAGATGGTCTTTATCTGCACACCAGTTAGAGCAGTCACGAGGGATGTTGATACGTCTTAAATCAGGGATTTCATAGGACCAGAGGATCTGGCCGTTGTGTGAGTCGAGACAGATCATACGATTGTGGCCTTGATGGTAGAGACGACCGTTAGAGGCTAGGGGAGCAGGCATGCGGGGCTGACGGTCGATCCCGAAATCTCCGCCTGGTCTGCCAATCCACTGGACTTGTAGATCATTTGTTGCGGTTGCACCCTTTAGAGATTCACCTGCATTTGATGTGTTTGCTGCGGTTCCGTATTGGTGGTTCCAGTCAGTGGTGTTGTTGTTTTTCTTAGACTTAACAGTGAATGTTTCGCCGTCGAGGATGACTAGCTTGCTGTTCGGTGCGAGTAGTGCGTAGCCAGCTTTTAGAGAGATAGGGAGCTTAGTCTGTTCAGAAGTGATGAGGTTTGCGATGCCAGTAGTGATGGGTAACTTCTTGTAACTATAGACCTTGAAGATTGAGATTCTAGATCCATAGAATCCAGTCTGATAAAGGTTAACTCTAACAGAATCGATTAGTTTTTGATCCTTCTCAATACAGATGACTTTGAATTTTGATTGTTTGGCGATTTCTAGAGCTAAGCTACCATCCTTGATTCCTACTACGAGACAGATACCTGCTTTCTGCTTATTTAGACCTACCAGTTTGGATGCGAGTTTAGAGTAATCAGACTTACTGCCAGCAAGCTTTAACTCTTTAGGGATAGATGAAGAGGCGTAGTTGACGCTGGTGTTGAACTCGTAGATAGGTGAGAGCTTACGTTTTCCGTCGACAGTTCCCGATAGTCTGTAGAAGTATGTTTTGCCAGTTTCTAAGTTCTTGAGGTTGATGCTGTGGAAGTTGTCTGTGGATGTTGCTGGGGTGATTGTGGTGAATTTCTTGGTGAGTCCGTAAGCGATAGAGCTGGTTCCGGAATGGGTCGATTCCCAAGTGAGTTTGGCTTCACCAGGAGCGGTGAATGCGACTTTAGGTCGGACAGCGAATTTGTAGATAGAATCATCGGCCTTCTTTTTGATGAATTCTTGATCGAGCACGTTGTTGTAGATTTTGATGTTTTGGATTCTTCCTTCGAGTGGGAAGTTCTCATCTTTATCACGATAAGCTCCAATGACTAGATTGGTAGGAATGTCTGCTAGATCGATTTTATTACCGATTTGCTGCGATTGAGCTAACTTACCGTCAACATAGAGACTGATTTTATCGCCATCATAGATAGCAATGAGAGTTGCCCATTGGCCTGCTGAAATTGATTTTTTACTACTGATGATCTTTAGTGAACCTTTGGCTGCCTTGAACGTGTAATTGGAATTATTGTAGCCTAGGATCCAGCCTTTTTCGTAGTTGCCATTATCTTGCGTGAAGCCAACGAAGCCTCCCCAAGCTTGCGGTTTGTCGACCCTAACTTTAGCGACGATACTAAAGGGCTTGGATGAAAATGCTTTTGCCGTTTCCTCAGGGAAGTGAATCTGTTGGCCATCAGAAAAGATGAGTAATCCCTCTGAGTCAAATTTGGCAGGTTTTTTTAAAACACCAATTTCTTCTAGTTTATTATCTTTGATATGTTGTTTATCGAGCGTCCAATCATGTATTATTTTGGCACTGAGGCTATTGCTCAGTAGCATGCAAAGCATTGGAAGTAGCGAGTATCGAAGTCTAGACATGGGTAATAAAGTAGCGTTAAATTTTAAGATGGCAACAGGGTAAATAGTGCTTAAATTACATAGTTTATGTGAAATTCGACAGATAGTTCTGAAATTGTTTGCGGTGTGAGCCATGTAACAGTTACATACTAGAGTAATGAAAGTAATCTATCAGGGACAAATAGGTGTGGTGGCTGGACTACAGAGCGAGGATATCATCGCTTCTGGTGCGAGTTCTCTAGCTGAGGTTATTGCCGAAATAGCTGCGTCGAAATCTAATGATGTGCAGCAATTTTTATTAGATGATAAAGGGAATGTTAGACAGAGTCTATTTGTAGCTGTGGATGGTGAGCATACGCGTGATTTCGACCAAGTGATTGGTGAGGCACATGAATTACTACTTATGCCTCCTATGGCTGGTGGTTAGTTTGGTTAAATTTTAGAAAGAGAATAGCATGTTAAGTGATATCGATAAGAAAATGTATGAATGGCAGCTCAATGTGCCAGGGTTTGGGGAACGAGGTCAGGAGATCTTGAGAAACTCCACAGCTCTGGTTTCTAGGGTGGGTGGTCTAGGTGGTCCTTTAGCGTTCTCGCTTGCTGCTGCTGGTATAGGTAAAATAATTTTAGTGCATGGTGGGGAACTGAGAGAAGATGATCTGAATCGTCAAATCGTGATGCATCATGATGGTCTGGGGGAGCCAAGGCACAGCCAAGCTGCTGATACATTGAGACGATTTAATCCTCATGTAGAGATTGAAAGTGTTGGTGAAAATATCACTGAAGAAAATGTAGCGGGGCTGGTTTCGAAGTCAGATATTGTTTTTTCTTGTGCGCCGTTATTTGAGGAGAGATTGCTGATGAACAGAGAGGCTGTTGCTCAGAAAAAGTTACTAGTGGATGGAGCGATGTTTAATATGGAGGGACAGGTTCTTGCTGTTAGAGGTGGAGAAACAACTTGCCTCGGATGTCTTGTAGACTCTCCACCTGAGGGGTGGCAGAGGAGGTTTCCAGTGATCGGCGCCTTGTCTGCAATGATCGCTCAGATCTCGGCTTTAGAGGGAATTAAGATGTTGACTGGGCTAGGCTCAGCGCAGACGGATACGCTGATTCATGTTGATAGTTTATCGATGGATATGCGTAAGATTAAGGTGAAACGAAATCCCAATTGCCGCTATTGTAAATGAGTAAAAAACCAATATTAATCATTAGTTGTCTGATTGTTCTGTTAGTTTCGCTTTCGTTTCTTCTGTTGAGTGATACTGTTCCTGAAGCTGATGTGCCGCAGGAGCTAGAAGTGCTCTGTGCAGCTGGGCTTCGTAGGCCAGTGGAAGAGGTAGCGAGGAAATATGAAGCTGAATATGGAGTGAAGATTAACCTCAATTATGGAGGTAGTGGTCAGCTCTATGGAACGATGAAGCTTCGTGGTGGTGACCTGTATATTCCAGCAGATATTAGCTATATTGATGATGCTAAGAAAGCTGGGTTAGTGGCTGAGTCAATTCCGCTGAGTCATCTAACAGCTGGAATTATTGTGCCGAAGGGGAATCCTAAGAATATCAAAACTCTTGCTGATTTGCAGAGGGATGATGTTAGTTTAGCGATCGCTTCTGAGACTGCGGCAGTCGGAAAATTTACTCATAAGGTGCTGCGTCAGGCTAAGTTGTTAGATGGGATTTCTAGCGGTGAAGTGAACAAATTCCCTACTGTTAATGAAGTGGCTGTGCAAGTGAAACTCCGAGCTGCAGATGCTGGTATCGTGTGGGATGCGCTGATGCCTCAGTATAAAAACTGTGAGTTTATCCGTGTGGCTGAATTTAATGTGAAGCGTAAAACTGCAAATGTGGGAGTGATTAGATCAACTAATAATCCTACTGGAGCTCTTAAATTCGCTCGATATCTGACTTCTAAGAAAGGTGCTGAAGTATTTAAGAAAAAGGGATTTGATGTTGTTAGTGAGAATTTTGCAGAGTGGAAAGAACGACCAAAAGTAGTGCTTTATGCAGGGTCTATGCTTAGACCAGCTATTCAAGACCAGCTGAAACAATTTGAGAATCGAGAGGGCTGTGAGGTTATCGTGAAGTATGATGGCTGCGGAGTATTAGTTTCAGCGATGAAATCGGGTGAAACTCCCGGGGCATTCTTCTCATGTGATGTTAGCTTTATGGAGCAAGTGCAGGAGAAATTTCATGCCAGTGTGGTTGTTGCGGCCAATGATATAGTGATTCTAGTGCCGAAAGGTAATCCAAGAAACATCCAGAGCTTGGATGACTTAGTTGGTCAGAAATTGAAACTTGGAATTGCTGATCAGAATAAATCCGCTCTAGGTAAGTTGACTTATCAAATGTTGGCTAATCAACAGTTGTTAGAGAATCTGATAGCTAGTGGTAATATTGTAACGACAGTGGCGAAGGGGGATGATCTAGTGAATCAAATGCAGACTAATGCTCTCGATGTGGCTTTACTCTATAGAAGTAATGCGATGGCGAGTTCTGGTATTATGAAGCACTGTGAGATCGTTGGTGTTGAGGCTGGTAAGGCTTATGCTCATCAACCATTTGCAATTGCGAAAGACTCGAAAAATTCTAGGTTGCTAGTGAGGTTAGGTGAATTTCTTACTAGTGAAGAAAGCAAAGAATCATTCCTTAAATACGGTTTTTACTGGGAGTTCGATCAGTCGGTGTCAGAATAGGCATGTAGCGATTTAGAGCACTGTTGCTATACTGTAATTTATAATGAGAAGATCTTCTAACAGACTAAAATTACCATCATGGTTCGAAGGTTGGCTTGGGCTATCGATCGGCACTTATGTGGTGTTGATTTTACTCCTTATTGCTGCTGATGTATGGTTTGTAGCTGCGGCTTGGATGGATGATCCATCTAAGACTCAGTTACTAAGTTCTGACGTGTTGTTAGACTCTGTGAAACTGACATTTTTGACCTGCACTATCAGTGCGATTTTGTCTGTGATCATTGCTGTGCCAATTGGTTATTGTTTGTCACGTTATCGCTTCTGGGGACGCTCAGTGATTGATGCTATCCTCGATATCCCTGTGATTTTACCTCCTCTAGTGATAGGTCTTAGTTTATTGATCCTGTTTAATAATTTTCCACCTAAGCAACTCGGTTGGGATATAGGATCGATAGAAGATATGATCTATTCTGTGACTGGACGACATGTTACTAATACTGAGTTGGCAGTGATCGTGGCTCAGTTTACGGTAGCGGCAGCCTTTGCAGTGCGGACGATGAAGGCTACATTTGATCAGATAGATCCACGGAGTGAGAAAGTGGCAATGACTTTGGGGGCAACTAGAGGGAGAGCATTTTTTGATGTGGTGTTACCTCAGTCCTATAAGGGGGTGGTCGCATCTGGAACGCTTGCTTGGGCTAGAGCGCTAGGTGAGTTTGGTCCAATATTAGTTTTCGCAGGAACGACACAGGGCAAGGTAGATGTGCTATCGACTTCGGTGTATTTAGAAATCAATACAGGAAACATCGAAGGTGCAGTGGTGATTTCTCTGCTGATGATCGTGCTAGCGATGGTGACTATTTTAACAGTGAGAATTCTAACAGATAAAGACTCTAAGGTAGATAAAGGAGGAATGTCACGATGATACGACTCGATCAACTCAAGGTGCAGGCAGGGGGGTTCTCTATAGACCAAGTGGATATGGAGATCGCTGATGGCAAGTGCACTGCTTTGTTAGGGAAAAGTGGCTCAGGTAAAACGACCATCATGGAGGCGATCTGTGGTTTGAGGATAGTCGTGTCTGGTAGCGTGTTTATTGTGGATCGAGATGTGACTGATGAAACACCACATCTTAGAAATGTAGGTTTGGTGCCTCAGGACAATGTTTTATTCCCGACAATGACGGTGCGTGAGCAGCTAGGCTATGGACCTACGATTAAGAAGTGGGACAAGCAGGCTATTCATGAGCGAGTAGAAGAGATAGCGAGAGCTCTGAAGATAGATCATTTGTTAGATAGAAAGCCTCTGGGCTTATCTGGTGGCGAGGCGAAACGTGTGGCGATAGGTAGAGCAATGGCTGCAAGGCCAGATTTACTTTGTCTCGATGAGAGCTTTACGGGTCTCGATGATGAAACTCGCTTAGAAGTAATGCAGGTTGTGAAGGCTGCCATTCAGAAAGAGGGCGCTACTACGCTAATGATCACGCATCAAATGAGTGAGGTAGAGCTCATGGCAGATGTCCGTTACCAGATTGTAGACGGACAGGTTGGGTTACTTGAATAGCTTGGAATTTAGCCTTTTAGCAGACCTCTATTGTTCCAGATGTAGTTCCATCCAGAGATCATAGTGAGAGCTACGGCACCCCAGAGGGCGACTGGCATGAGGTAGTTTTCTGGCTTAGAGAGTTCATAGAAGAATGAAGAGAAGCCGTTGTGTGATTGGATTTCGCCGAAGCTGATGTAGGTGAGGCAGGTGATGATGAAGACTAGTTGGAAGGTAGTTTTCCATTTACCGAGTCGATCAGCTGCGATGACGACACCTTGTTCGACTGCGATTTGGCGAAGGCCAGTGACCATGAATTCTCTGCCGATGATGACACAAGTGACCCAGACTGGGCAGAGGCCTTTGGCATTTAAGTTAGAACTGAGGTAGATGAATCCTGCTGCGACTAAAATCTTGTCTGCTAGAGGATCTAGTAATTTACCGAGTGAAGTGACGAGGTTTAGCTTACGAGCTAGGTATCCATCGAGGAAGTCTGAAGCCGCTGCAACGCTGAAGGAAACAAGGGCTAGCATGTTTCCCCACGGCTTTTGAGTAGTGATGGCACCGATGAAAATAGCGGTGAGGATGAGTCTGAAAATGGTGATTGAGTTAGGAATATTCACGGTGTCTGGAGGGAGTGTGCATAAAGTCTGACATTTCTGCAACTTCTCGTTGCGTAAAAATTCAGATTATTGATAATGCGCTCAGCGTAAGCAAAGATTTTAACCACAAAATACAATTATGAGCACCGAAAAGAAAAGTGACTTTGGTCTAATAGGCCTAGCAGTAATGGGACAAAACCTTGTCCTGAACGTTGAAAGCAGAGGCTTTCAGGTATCAGTTTATAACCGCACGACTTCTGTGATGGAGGAATTTATCGCAGAGAATCCTGGCAAAAGCCTAGTAGGCGAAGAGACTCTTGAAGGTTTCGTCAATAGCCTAGCGGTTCCACGTAAGATCCAGATTATGGTGAAAGCCGGTGGTCCAGTGGATGCAGTGATCGAATCACTCATCCCACTCCTCGATCCTAACGACATCATCATCGATGGTGGTAACACACTCTACACAGACACAGTGCGCCGTGAGAAATATCTTGCTGACAAAGGTTTCCGTTTCATCGGAGCAGGTGTTTCTGGTGGAGAAGAAGGTGCTCTTAAAGGCCCTTCCATCATGCCTGGTGGCCCAGCTTCTACTTGGGAAGTAATGCAGCCAATCTTCGAAGCTATTTCAGCTAAGGTAGACGGTGTTCCATGTGTGACTCACATCGGAGAAGGTGGCGCAGGTCACTTTGTGAAGATGGTGCACAACGGTATCGAATACGGTGACATGCAGCTCATCTGTGAAGCATACAACATTTTCAAAGCAGCAGGCTTCAGTAATGAAGAGCAGGCTGATATCTTTGCTGAGTGGAATGCGGGTGACCTAGAGTCATTCCTCATCGAAATCACAGCGAACATCTTCAAGCAGAAGGATGCTGAGACAGGTAAGGACATTGTTGATCTCATCGTGGACAAAGCAGGTCAAAAGGGCACTGGTCGTTGGACTGTGATGGGCTCTGTTGAACAGGCTGTTCCATTCTCAACAATCGCAGGATCTGTTGAAGCTCGTATTCTTTCTTCACTTCGCGATCAGCGTAAGGTGGCTTCAGGTATCCTTCAGGGACCTGACAACTGGAGCTTTGAGCTTAAGGGCTTGAGCAAAGAAGAGCTTGTTTCTAAAGTGCGCAATGCACTCTACGCGTCTAAGATTGTTTCTTACGCTCAGGGACTCGACCTCATCACTAAAGTAGGTAAAGAGCAGGGCTGGGATCTTGATCTCGGTGCGATTGCTCGTATCTGGCGTGGTGGTTGCATTATCCGTGCACGTTTCCTCAACCGTATCACAGAAGCATACGAGGCAGATGCAAATCTTACTAACCTCATGCTTGCTCCATTCTTCACAGAGATTCTTAACTCAGGTCAGCAGGACTGGAGAGAAGTGGTAGCTCTTGCTGCAGTTAACGGCATTCCTGTTCCATCATTCGGTGGTTCACTCAGTTACTACGATGCTTACCGTGCAGAGCGCCTTCCAGCGAACTTGCTACAAGCGCAGCGTGACTTCTTCGGAGCTCACACCTATGAGAGAGTAGATAAGCCAGAAGGTGAGTTCTTCCACACAGAAGACTGGCCAGAGCTTATTTCTTAATTTGACTTAAGAACATTTTAACCCACTTTGGTTTATCCAGAGTGGGTTTTTTGTGCTCTTTTTTTATACAGAATTATTGTGCACGATGGGATTATTTTGACAGAATTTACATGATTAACAGAATTATTGTGGACGATGGAACTTTTGATCACGGATTTTCTAAGATGGTGGACGATGTAGGCTTGGTTATTGGATTTTTGAACTATCACCGTAGTTGCGGGACTAGCAGAGCTAGCGGAAGAGACTGAGTAACACGGAACCAGGTTGATGGGAGCCTTTTTTCTTTATTATGGAGTAACGCTAGATAGCTTGTAGGTATGGATAGTGATGAACAGATAAAATTTTCTTATACTTTAGATGATGAGGCCTTTAAACTGGGGGTTGCTCGTAATTATTCTTATCGCCATTCTGTGCGCAAACTTCTGATGCCATTGTTCGGCTCTATCATGATAGTTGGTGCTATTGGTTTGTTTTTTACAGATCCTAGAGCTAGAGTCTTACCTGTAGTTTTACTGATTCTAGGAGTAATCTATATTTTATCGAAAAAGATTTATGTTAGACGAATCTTTAAGAGATTCAAAGCGGGTAAAGGCGATGATTCAACGTATGTTGAAGTGTCAGCAAGTGCTAGTGGGATTACAATGGATGTAGGAAATGCAAACGGATTTACACAGTGGTCGGCATTTGTTGATCGAGTCCTAGTAAAAGAAGGTTTGCTCTTGTATCCTCAGAAATTCTTGTTTGTTTTTATTCCTCATCAATTAGAATTTGAAGTAGGAACATGGGATAAGTTTGTTGCTCTTATCCATGCAGGTGTTGAGAGAAAAGTTTAGCTTTAGACGCTTACTTAGAATTGGTTTGTGAAACTTTCTGAAAACAGATATTGGTTGTTTATGAAAATGCTTGGGGTTGTTTTGTTGATTGGAATCGTTGCGGGGTTTTTCGTTTTGAAAAATGATGGGGAAGAGATGGTTTTGGATGATTCTGCTACTAAGCCTGAAGTTGCGTCACTGAAGGTTGCTGTGATTGATATGGAGAAGGTGCATGAGGCGTATGAGAGTCTGCATATGGGGCTAGATGGTAGTGTGGCTCTAGTTGAGGGGACTAGAGAAGAGTTAGAGCAACTCACTGAGCGATTACGGCAGTCATATTTGGGGACTGAAAGTGGAGAAGATCAGCAACAGCATATTAGAGACGAAATTGAAGCTATTTCACTTAAGATCAATAGACTACCTCAGTCGTTTAGAGAAGAGGATCACCTCAAACTTGTAGCATTGACCGAAAAGAAAAAAAGACTAGAGGAGCATATCCGTGATGGGGATTCAAATAGAGAAGAATGGCTTCGTAGAAGAAATAAGGCGATTAATGAGAACAGAGTTGTTGAGATAAGGAAGAGGTTATCTGTTATTGGGGAGTTGGTTTCTGACTATGGAGAGGAAGCGGGAGTGGATTACATTTTCAATAGCTCTACGAAGCGTAAAGAGTCTCCAATTCGTTCAGGAGTCCTTATCGCTAATGATAATCAAATGGATATTACTGAGGAAATTATTGAGCGACTTAAGGTAAAGCTGAGTAATAAAGAAGGTGATGAATAAGTTGGGATTTGTGTTCTTTTTGATTTTAGGGATCTTTTTTGGGTTTCTGTTAGTGATAGGTGTTCTCTACATGATCGATGGATCACAGGAGATGTTTCCAACTGAAGAACAGGATGAAAGTGCTCGAATTTTTGCTACTGTGATAATGATAGTTTCACTACCTTCTACGATTTTCTGTCTCTTCAAAGCGGCGAAATGTTTGAAGAAGTAGGTGCGCTAATAAATTATACTGGGTATTGAAGTAGAGCGATTTCTCTGCCACCGGCAATAGCTAGAAATATGCCTGCTACGCACCCAAGGAAGAAAACGAAGCTGCGGCCTCGTTCTAGGTAATCTTCGTGATGTTTACCAAAGGCAAAATAGAATTCGACTGCATAGGCCAAGGTGTAACAAACATTGGCGCCTACTGCAGCTGCCATGAAATGGATGATGACCCAGGTTAGGTCGAATTCAGGACGGTCACCTATGCCTACGGCTAATCCTGCACAGAATAAGTAGCTAGGAATAGAAACCACACAGAGGATCACATTCCAAATGATTCTTCTAGTTTCCCAATATTTGAATGCTGTATTTCTATACGATTGATAGTCCATTGAGGTGCTATGAAATCTCTAACAATTCTACTTCAAATACTAGAGTGGCGAATGGGGGGATGTCGCTGCCTACTCCGCGGTCGCCGTAGCCTAGGGCTTGTGGGATGAAGAATTGGTATTTGGAGCCGATGTTCATGAGTTTGATGCCTTCTCTCCAGCCTGTGATGACTTTACTGACGCCGAATGTGGCTGGTTCGCCTCGCTCTACGCTGCTGTCGAAGACCATGCCGTCGATGAGTTTACCTGTGTAGTTTACGGTGACCTCGTTTGAGTCTGATGGTGATTTACCTGAGCCTTGTTGGAGGACTTTGTATTGCATTCCAGATTCTGTTTGGACTACGTCGTCGTTGGTGGCGTTGTCTGTTAGAAACTGTTCGTTCTTGACGGTGAAGAGGCGGGAGCGCTCTGCGGAGACCATTTTGGTGGCGACCATGTATTGCTTGAGGTCGAATGTTTGTTCGTTGCCTGCTGCTTTGTCGAGAATGGCTTCATGGATTTTTTCATCGAGAAAGACTTCATCGCCGAGAGCTGATTCTCCGAATCTGAGGCCAATTTTGTAACTTACGATGTCGAGTGCTTGTTTTAAATCCATGATGTGATGAGTGTGTTAGTTTTATAAAAAAGGCTCACTACCTATGATGGGTAATGAGCCTTTTAGAGAATGGTTTGAATTATCCGATCTTGATGAGCTCAACCTCGAAGATGAGAGCTGAGAATGGAGGGATAGCTCCTTGTGAACCTTGTTCGCCGTATGCGAGCTCTTGTGGGATGAAGAACTCATACTTAGCACCTGGCTTCATTAGCTGCAGACCTTCTACCCAACCTGGGATTACCTGAGTAACACCGAACTGTGTAGGCTCGCCACGTGGGATGCTGCTGTCGAAGACTGTGCCGTCGATGAGCTTGCCTGTGTAGTGAACTGTGACTTGGTCGCTTGCTTGAGGAGCATCACCTTCACCAGCTTCGATGACTCTGTATTGGAGTCCTGATGCTGTAGTTGTAATGCCGTCTTTAGATTTGTTTTCCGCTAGGAATGTGTCACCGGCTGCACGGAGTTCTTTAGTAGCGTCTTCTTGAACGAGTTTCGCTGCTTCAGTGAACTGCTCTTGGTCAGGTGCTTCACCGTTGCCTTCGAATACTGCTGTGATTGCTTTGAGAATGGTGTCTTTGTTGAGGCTTCCGTCTTCTGAGATCTGGCTGCCGATTCTGAAGCCAACACCTTGGCTTACGATTTCTTTTGCTTCTTGTAAATTCATGTCGAGGGGAAGCTAGGGATGAATCGCAGAAAGGTCAATTATGAGTTTGTGAATTATGCGGGTGATTTTTGCTTTGACGAGTATGAAGGCGTATAAAATATATGGATTGTGGATGAAAAAATAGGAATTATGAACAAATGCTCTTATTGAGGACGTTGTTACTATCATACCAAGATCCAATCTATACATTTTATGAAAGCATCACGCACAATCACCATGGGAGTAGTCAGTTTATTCGGACTCATCGTTTTACATCAGCAGTGCTACGCTGGCGTAAATATATTAGCTGAAGCGGATGCCGGAGGGATCGACTGGATGTCTGAGATTAAGAAGGGTGGGATGACTGGCTATGCGCTGATGATTCTTGCTGTGATCGGTGTGCTTTTCATTATTGAGCGCTCTATTAACTTACGCCGAGCTAATATTATAAGTTCACCAGAGGTGGTGAAACAGGTAGCTGCTCTAGGGCATGAACATGACTACAAAGAAATGAATGCTATTTATCAGAAGAATGCTTCTAGTTTCACAAAGGTAGCTAATTATATGGCTGAGAATGAAGATAACGAGACTTCAGATGTGATGGTGAGTGCTGCTGACATGGCTTCTCGTGAGATAGAGAGCCATCGTAGACGTAACTATGGACTAGGTGTAGTAGCAACGCTTGCTCCTTTACTAGGTCTCTTAGGAACGATGATCGGGATGATTGAGGCATTTGCTAAATTCTCTAAACTCACCGACAGTTCGGAAGCAGCATTAGTGCTGGGAGATTCTATTGGCAAGGCGTTGATTACTACAGCGGTGGGTCTCATTATTGCGATTGCTGCGTTGTCTGCCTTCCACTTCTTTAAGGTAAAGCTGGGTGGATTCTCGGATCAGCTTGAAGCAGATCTGGATTTAGTGCAGCATAAGTGGTTCAAGAAGTAATCACGGACAATCATAAGTATTATGCGTATTCGAAAACATAGCGATGAAGATGATGTGGAAGTGTCCATGTCACCTCTAATCGACTGCGTATTCCTCCTCCTTGTGTTTTTCTTGGTCACTACCATGATGAAGAAAAAGGAGCACATTATCCCAGTAAAGCAGCCTGACTCAAGGCTAAGCTTAGCAGTGAAATCTACCTCGGATTCAAACTATATAGGGATTACCTCTGAGTTGAAATACATGCGTCCTATCAAGGAACGTGATAAATATGGTAGAATGATTTACACGGCAGTGCCAGATCTAGATCGTTATTTAAGTGAACTCGTAAAAACGCATAAGGATAACCCATTGGTGATTCAGGTGCAACGAGATGTAGAATTTCAAGATGTGCTTAAAGTCTTTGATCTATGCACTATACATGGGTTTACTAATGTGAAGACATATTCAGAGGCAGATAACTTCCAGTCCATCTATAAAAAGTAAGTAAATGAGAATCAGAAAACATAATCAGAGTGATGACGACGTAGAGGTATCTATGTCGCCGTTGATTGACTGCGTATTTCTCCTGTTGATCTTCTTTTTAGTTACCGCTATGCTGAAGAAGCCGAACAAGGATATTAACGTTAGTTTACCGGTGTCTAATGCGGCGATAGAGATAGACCCCACGGATGGCACTGTGATTGGTGTGGATGCTAAGGGGAGATTTTATTTTGATGGAGTGGAGGTCACACGCATGGAAATGAGATCTCAGTTACACCAGATTTCACAGATAGACCCAAGTCAGAGTATTCGTCTAGATGGCGATGAGAAAGCTAAGTTTATCGACATCGCAGAAGTATTAGACCTGTGCAATTTTTATCAAATTAACAATGTAGGAGTGAGAACATACGATGAAAGCTACAACCGATAATATAGATCCCATCCAAGTAAGGATGCTCAAGGGACGCAGAATAGCGAGAATGTTTACCATTTCCACTGTCGCTGTAGTAGGTCTCACCGCTATGGTTTATCCTGACATATTCCGTTCAGAGTTACAGGCTCCTACTGCTGAAGAGAGGGAGAAGGCAAAGCAAGAGCGTAAGAAAAACTCGATCAAAAAGAAAAAAGTCGAGCGCCTGACTAAAGAAGATGTGCGCAAGCTGGCTAAGCTACGATCAGCGAAGACTAAGGCGAAGCTACAAGCGATACTACGTAAAATTGAGCAACGTATTATCATAGCAGAGACTGCTGAGCGCAAGATTACAGAGGTCTTCAGAGAAGATCCTAGACTGATGCAAGCACTCAATCAGCTCATTCCTGAGCTACATAGAAAAGCGACTTCTTCGTTAGCTATCTATCAAAATGCGCTAGACCGTAAGTCACCTGAGTATGGAGCAAGATCTAAGCAGGCTAGAGCTATAAATAGTAAGCTCTGGGAGATATCGAGGCATTATAGGTCAGGGTCTTTAGAAAAGGTAAAGAGTTCTGCAGAGGCGCTAATTAAAACAATTGAGGGGCTCAGTGACGATAGTAACATTCCTACTACTGTCAGTAGAAAGCTCAAGGGAATCATTCAGAATATCAAGGCGATACAAACGAATGATAAAGACTTGGCGGTGCGAGGCTATGCCGAGCCAGAAGACCACCCACTTAATCGCTCAGAAAGAAGTCAGTTTGATGATACAATCGCACCAATGAGTATTGCTCAGTTACATGAGCTATCCCAGCTAATGTCTGAACACTACAGTAATTTGGCCGCAGATGTGGAGGCTGCTAAATTAGCTGAGGCAGAGAAAATCACACTTCCTGAGGCGATAGAAAAAATGTCTCATGATCCTTTCGATAAAGATGATTTACAGGAGGAACTTAATCAAGAGACTCCCTCTGACACTGATGAACTAGCAGAACTCACAGATGCTCTCAATGAAGCTGAGCGTAGCGCTGAACGAGCACTTCGAGAGGCTGATGGATGAGGCGCTGGAGCTGGATGACAATCCAACACCTGACAATCAGGTGAAAAGCCGCCAGGTTCTGGTGGCTGACAAGCAGTAAAAAAACCGCCAGGTTCTGACGGTGAAAAAGAAGGTGACGGCCCATTTGGTGCCGGAGGAGGTGATGGCTCAGAGAATTCAGCAAAATCTGGTCCTAAAACATCTAGAGGTCAAATGTCTGATGAAGAGGTTCTGAAGTCACTAGCATTTCAGAGTGGACTTGGGGCATCTCAAGATCGGTCTCAGGTGGTAAAGATCAATAAAGAAGATGTGCTACCTAATGCAATGCCTGGTCGCCGATTCAGTGCGAACAGTAGCAGAAAGGGTTACCTTTATATTGATACTTGGCATATCATTGGACCTTGGGACGCTGAGGCTAGTGATAACGGGGTAATTAACTTCACAAAAATTTACCCACTAGAGCGTAGAATGGATCTAGACGCCAGATACACTACCGGAAAGACTAAGCGACAATTTAGTGATGAACGTGAATACCAAGGAGAAGACACCCTAACAGGTAAACTCTCGTGGAAGTTCTATCAGAGTCCTACTGTGGAAGTCCGCATACCTAGAGGACAGCTAGCAAATGATGCACTCTACTTTGCATATACTGAAGTGTTTTTTGAAGAAGCTACAACCTTGGATGTTGCCATCGCCTCTGATGATGCCGCACGTATTAGAGTGAATGGTAAAGTCGTCTTCGAGGATAACCTGTTGTCTAAATACGAGATCGGTGAACAAGTTCGACGAGTCCATTTTAAGAAAGGTATCAACAAGATCTTAGTGAGATTAGTAAATGGCACAGGACCATGTAGGTTTTCACTATTACTCACTCCTGAGATCAAAAAATAAGAGAACTAGGGCTTATGGAAGTAAGCCTTTTTCTTTTTGACTTGTAGCTCTTGATAGAGGTTGTTTTTAAGTGCTTATTAAGGGGGGCATTAATCCGATCTGTTAGGTGTCTTTATGTGTTTTCAAGCGGTAAACTCAGGTCTAAATAATGAGTGAGCAGGAAAGTGGTATACTCAATAAAGAAATGTCAATAATGGCGTATCTCAATCTTGCAAAGGTGAGACTTTTCTATTTTACTAACATCATCAGACAGGAAAAATCTAATTAACATGGCACTCATCGTTCAAAAATATGGTGGCACATCGGTAGGATCACTCGATCGTATCCGCAATGTGGCTAACCGCATCAAAGCTCTTCGTGATGAAGGGAATCAAGTAGTAGCAGTGGTCTCAGCAATGGGCGGTGTGACTGATAAACTCATCGGTATGGCAACGGAGCTTACTAGTAGTCCTGCGGAACGTGAAATGGATGTGCTTCTCTCTACAGGTGAGCAGCAGTCGATAGCACTCGTAGTGATGGCGCTGCATGAGCTAGGTATTGATGCCGTATCCGTGACTGGCAGACAAGCTGGAATCAGAACGACTGGCTCACACACTCGTGGGCGTATCAACTCGATAGATCCTGATCTGATGAATGGTTATCTTAAGGATGGTAAAGTCATCATCTGCGCAGGATTCCAAGGTCTCAGAGAGGATGGGATGATTCATACGCTCGGTAGAGGTGGATCAGATCTATCAGCGATAGCAGTAGCATCGGCTCTGAAGGCAGATGTTTGTCAGATACTTACTGATGTGGATGGCGTTTATACTAGCGATCCAAGAGTGGTGAAAGATGCTCGTAAGCTGCCAGAGATTTCCTATGATGAGATGCTAGAAATGGCATCGACTGGCACTAAGGTGATGCAGTCACGCTCAGTAGAATTTGCAAAAAAATATGGAGTCGTCTTCGAGGTTCGCTCCAGCCTCAATAATAATCCCGGAACAATAGTCACAGAAGAACACGATCAAATGGAAGCAGTAGTAATCAGAGGAGTATCGATAGAACGCTCCCAAGCACGAGTCACTATCACAGGAATCCCAGATGAGCCAGGTATGTCAGCGACTATCCTTTGCTGTCTTGCAGAGGCGGAAATTAACATCGATATGATTGTTTCTAACATCGCTTACGATGGACTAGCCAGGCATTCATTCACGATGCACAGTAATGATCTAGGTAGAGCGCAGGCAGCGCTTAAGCCAGTTCTAGCTACTCTTGGTGGTAATTCAGAGGTTCTCACAGAAGCTGGGATTGCTAAGCTATCATGTGTGGGCATTGGTATGCGTTCTCACTCAGGTGTGGCAGCACAGATGTTCAAGGCTTTAGGTGAAGCTGGTGTTAACATCGGTATGATCACTACTTCAGAAATCAAGATTTCTGTGACAGTGGAGGAGCATCAGATCGAAGACGCGGCAAGAGTCGTGCACACAGCGTTTGAGCTAGACAAAGCGCCTGTGGTATAGGTTTACAGACAATATTTAAAACAGATAAGCTCATCCTATTTTATGTAGGGTGAGCTTATTTTTTCTTAAAGATTTGGTAGATGTTTTTAGGAAATATCAGGAGGATCAGTGCGATAGTTGCAAAAAGAAGGCTTGGGATAATCAGTGAGTATGATGGGATGATGTAGTAAGAGTCGTAAAGGTGTAGATTATCTGATGATTCTTGGGGGAAAAGAGATTCTATTTCCGTATAGAGATTATTGACTTCATAGATGGCAAATCCCCATAGAGCGATTATTGCGCAGATGAGTAGGGTTCCAGTGAGGCGGATTCGTTTGATTGCTTTTGGATTGTGTGGGGTATGCATGAAGTTGGTTTTTGGTGTTATGATATTGTTATGCATTCGATGACAATTACAGGATAAAGTTCACCTTCAGAGAACGCTGGGGTTGGTGGGGGGGGACATAGGGATGCGTCGCTTTGCTCCTTTCCCGTATGCTGGTATAAATTTGGCCTTCAGCCAAATGGGAAATGGGAAATGGGAAATGGGGTTTTTGTCTATTGGTTTGGTGTTTTGTGTTTGTTTCTGGGCACAAAAAAGCCGCAGAGCTTAGACCTTTTGATCTTTGCTTTGCGGCTTTTGGTTTAGAGTGTCTCAGTTACGAGTCGCTCTTCTCTTGTAAGATTATTAGGCTGTTGGTGCTGCTTCTGCTGGCTTGTCCTGCTTCTTAGTGCTCTTGATGTAGAGTTCTCTGAGTTGCTTGAAGTCTACTGCTGCAGGTGATGCTGACATGAGGTCTGATCCACGGTTGTTCTTAGGGAAGGCGATGACTTCACGGATGGAGTCAGTTCCACAGACTAGCATAGCGATGCGGTCGAGTCCGAGAGCGAGTCCGCCGTGTGGTGGTGCTCCGAAGCTGAATGCATCAAGGATGTGTCCGAACATTGTTCTCTTTTCTTCCTCTGTGACACCGAGTGCGGTGAACATTGAGTCTTGGAGGTCTGCTTCGTGGATTCGGATAGAGCCGCCACCTAGTTCGTAGCCGTTGAGGACTACGTCGTAAGCTTGTGCTCTGAGTCCAGCGTAGTCGCCAGCTTTTAGCTTAGCTTCGTCTTCTGGGATAGGACGAGTGAATGGGTGGTGCACTGCATGCCAGCGTTGATCTTCATCGTTGTAAGCGAGGAGTGGGAATTCTGTTACCCAGAGGAAATTTAGCTCTGTGTTGCCTTCGAGAAGGTTTTGGTATTCAGCACATCTGATACGGACTCTGCCGAGCACATCACAGACTGTGTCCCAGTCACCAGCTCCGAAGAGGATGAGGTCACCTTCTTCGATATTCATGGTTTCCTTCATTGCTGCGAGTTCTGTTTCGCTGAGGAACTTAGTGATCGGTGAACGCCAGTCTTTAGGCTCAGGTCCACGTGCTTGGATGTAAGCGAGGCCTCTAGCTCCAGCTTCGATCGCTAGTTTTGTGAGTTTATCAATCTGTCCTGTAGAAGCACCTGCGAAGCCTTTAGCGTTGATTGCTTTGATACAACCACCAGCTTTGAGTGCTCCTGAGAATACTTTGAACTCAGACTTAGCGAATACTTCACCGAGGTCAGTGAGGTGGAGGCCGTATCTGCGATCTGGCTTGTCTGTTCCGTAGGTGTTGAGAGCTTCGTTGTAAGTGATGCGGTCGAAGCTAGCTGGAGCTTCTGCGCTGATTGACTCTTTAAAGACTCTGCCGAGAAGGTTCTCAACGAGGCCGATGATGTCGTTCTCATCTACGAATGATGCTTCGATATCGATCTGTGTGAATTCCGGCTGACGGTCAGCACGAAGGTCTTCATCACGGAAACAACGAGCGATTTGGAAATACTTTTCAATTCCTCCGCACATGAGCAGCTGCTTGTATTGCTGAGGTGCTTGAGGAAGGGCGTAAAAATTACCCGGGTGCATGCGTGATGGCACTAGGAAGTCACGAGCTCCTTCAGGAGTTGACTTAGAAAGGATAGGCGTCTCGATTTCGAGGAAACCATTTTCGTCGAGCACGTCACGAGTCGTCTTGGTGATGCGGTGACGTAGCTTCATGTTGCGAGCCATTTGCGGGCGACGCAGGTCGAGGAAACGATACTTGAGACGGAGGTCTTCGTTGTTGATGTCTTTATCAAGCTGGAATGGAAGAACGTCAGATTTGTTGACGATGGTCAATTCTGTGACTGCTACTTCGATAGATCCAGTTGCGATTTCAGCGTTGACTGTTGATTTTCCTTCTACTTCAGGGCGCTCTTCAACGAGGCCTGTGATCTGGATTACGTCTTCGTTACGGAGAGTCTTCGCTAGTTCAGCTGCGACTTCATTTCCTTCTGGGCGGAATACGCACTGAGTGACGCCTTCACGGTCACGGAGGTCGATGAATGCAACGCCACCGTGGTCACGATTAGAATTCACCCAGCCAATAAGGGTGACGGTTTTGCCGATGTCGGAGTGGTGTAGTTCGTTGCAATGATGTGTTCTCATGATAGTTGTTTTGGCTTATCTTAAATTAGCGCACGAGTGTGCGGAGGTGGTGTGTCCTAGAAAATAGGGTAAATGTCGAGTCTAAGGTTGAATAAATGATGACATGGGGGCTGCGCCATTTGAAATTTGTGATTTGTGATTTGAAATTGAGTGTTTGCTGCGCAATTTACTCTGAGGTGTAGAATGTTGGTTGGTAGATTTCGTCTGGGATTTTGTAGGGGCCGTCTAGGTAGGTGGGGAGGAGGTCTGGGAATCTTTTGTAGAGCGGAGCCATGAGGTCACAATAGAGAGCACCCATGACTAGTCCTGTGGGCTTAGCTCCTCCGTGAGATTCGTATTCAGGGTCTCGGTCTTTTCTTAAGGCCACGGATTGGTCGAGCTGTGAGCTGATTTTAGCGTAGAGGTGAACGAGCTTAATCGCGTCTTCTTTGGTCATGTTGGGATGTTATTGTGAATATTTAGTTTATCAAGCTGTGAGGAATCAAATTTAGATTATTTATACTTAATTATCTGCAGTTTTAGTCATCAATAAGAGCTGAAACGGTTGATTCACTGACTGCGCTTGCTGTCTCGTCATGTTTGTGATTATTATTTGATCATGACTGATATCGAGATTGCACAGAAGGCGGTGATGAAGCGAATTGTTCCTTTGGCTGAAGAAAAGCTAGGGATTTCTGATGAGCATTTGGAGCCTTATGGACACTATAAGGCTAAGCTCTCTTTGGAGTATATTGATTCACTTGCAGATCGGAAAGATGGTAAGCTAATCTTGGTGACTGCGATCAGTCCTACGCCAGCTGGTGAGGGTAAGACGACTACTTCGGTAGGTCTAACAGATGGTCTGAATCGTATCGGTAAGAAGGCGGCAGTTTGTCTCCGTGAGCCATCGCTAGGACCTTGTTTCGGAATGAAGGGTGGAGCTGCTGGAGGTGGCTATGCGCAGGTGGTTCCTATGGAGGATATTAACCTGCACTTTACGGGTGATTTTCATGCGATCGGTTTGGCTAATAATTTGCTGTCGGCTCTGATTGATAACCACATTCATCATGGCAATGCGCTGGAGATCGATGTTCGTAGAGTGGTGTGGAAGCGTGTGGTGGATATGAATGATCGTGCTCTGCGTCAGGTCAACGTAGCTCTGGGTAGTATTGGTAATGGTTATCCTCGTGAGGATGGATTTGATATTGTGGTGGCTAGTGAGGTGATGGCTATTTTCTGTCTGTCTACGAGTGTGGTGGAGATGAAGCAGAAGCTAGGAAATATCATCGTGGCTTATACGAGAACACGTGAGCCGATTCGAGCATCAGATTTGAATGCACATGGTGCGATGACGGTGCTGCTTAAGGATGCATTTAAGCCAAATTTAGTGCAGACTCTTGAAGGTAACATGGCATTTATTCACGGTGGGCCATTTGCGAATATTGCACATGGCTGTAATACGGTGGTGGCTACTAAGACGGCTCTGAAACTGGCTGATTATGTAGTGACGGAAGCTGGATTCGGTGCGGATCTGGGTGCGGAGAAATTTATAGATATCAAGTGTAGGAAGTCAGGGCTGAAGCCAGATGCCTGTGTGGTGGTGGCGACGATAAAGGCGCTGAAGTTCCATGGTGGAGCTGAACTGGCTACGCTGAAGGAAGAGGATCTAACAGCTCTAGAAGCTGGGTTGAGAAACCTAGAGCGTCATGTGCATAATGTGAGAGAAAACTTTGGCCTTCCTTGCGTGGTAGCGATCAATAAGTTTGCCTTTGATACGCAGGCTGAAATTGATTTGGTGACTACTAAACTCTCACCATTGGATGTCAAAGTGGTGTTAGCAGATCACTGGGCGAATGGTGGTGCAGGTGCTGAAGATCTGGCGAAGACTGTGGTGGAGGTGATTGATAACTCGATCTGTGATTTCAAATACGTCTATGACGATGAGGCTCCGCTGTGGGATAAGATGGAGGTAGTGGCTAAGAAGATCTACGGAGCCAGTGGGATCGATGCTGAAACGAAGGTTAGAAATCAAATTCAGAAACTCCAAGATGATGGCTTTGGTCATTATCCAATCTGTGTGGCGAAGACGCAGTATAGCTTCACGACTGATCCGAAACTTCTCGGTGCTCCAGAGGATCACTTGGTGAAAATCCGAGAGGTGAGGCTTTCTGCAGGTGCTGAGTTCGTAGTGATGATCTGTGGTGATGTGATGACGATGCCTGGATTGCCTAAGATTCCTGCTGCTGACCGTATTGATATCGATGCTGAGGGCAAAATAGTCGGCTTATTCTAAGCTATTTGAGATTGGGGATTTTAAATTTGAGATTGTGGGATGGTAGAATTGAGAGAAGTCGCTGAGCAGGTATTGTTCGCTAAGACGCTGGATGAGAAGTTACTTTTTTCGCCTAAATCGGTGTCTGATGAGGTGCGTGAATGTGGTGTGAGTCTGTCGGGTCTGCCGGGAAGGCCTAATGAACTTCAGATCTCTGAACGTGGGACGAAGCTTGAGAAAGGTGCTGAGTTTCCGGGGACTAACAAGATGGATGATCGGGTCGAGCGTGGCAAGATGCTGCACTTTCTGGCGAATCATGAGTTGTTAGCGACTGAGTTGATGGCGTTGGTGCTGCTAAAATTTCCGAATGCTCCTAAGGAATTCCGCATGGGAGTGTATGAGACGATGAAGGAAGAGCAGGCGCATACGCTGATGTATATGCGACGTATGAAGGAATGTGGGACTGAGTTTGGTCAGTTGCCAGTGAATGATTACTTTTGGCGCATGGTAGCGCCGATGGAGTGTCCAATGGACTTTGTCAGTCGGCTGAGTCTGGTATTTGAGCAGGCTAATTTGGATTTCTCACTGCACTATGCGAAGCTATTCCGAGAGGTGGGAGATACGGGGACTGCTGCGGTGTTAGATAAGATTTATCAAGATGAGATCGGTCACGTGGGGCATGGTTTGAAATGGTTTAGAAAGTGGAAGGAAGAAGGTCTAACAGATTGGGCTGCGTTTAAGACTCAGCTACATTTCCCGCTGACGCTAGCGAGAGCGAAGGGGATGGCTCCTTATAATGCTGCTGGCCGCTTGGAGGCTGGGCTAGATGAAGAGTGGGTGAAATCGTTAGAGGTGATTGAACAGAGCAGGGGGCGGACGCCGATTGTGCATTGGTTTAATCCTAATGAAGAGCTGGCGATGGCTGCTAATATCCCGAATTTCCATCCTAAGAAAAGACACAAGTTGTTAGAGACTGATCTCGGGTTGCTGCCTTTAGCTTGGGCTAGGCGAGATGATGTGGTGCTTACTGAGAAGATGCCGAGTAGAGAGCATCTGATCAATCTAAGAGACTGGGGATTTCCTTTGCCTGAGTTTATACAGATAGGAGGTGATAAGGATCTTTTGGAGCGGAAGCTAGGAGGCTTGAGGCCTTGGGCTTGGGGGCCACAGGCTAGCAAGATGATGCAGAGGTATGCGGGGAGTGTGTCTAAGGTGTCAAAACTTCAGTGGAGAGAACCTGTGAAATCTGAGCTCTTTTCTAAGCGGTCAGGATTACAACTTGCAGAGATGTTAGATGAGCGAATCGGTAAGTGGTGTGAGAGTGAAGAAGAGGTGTTGGCTTCTGTTAGAGAATTTTCTAAAAATGGTGGTGATGTGCTGATGAAGTCATCATTATCGAGTGCTGGGCGTGGTCATCATAGATTAGAAGATGGTGAGGTCTCTGCAAATGATCTTGGTTGGGTGAAGAACGTGCTCAAGGAACAAGCAGGAATCGTTGTTGAGCCTTGGCTAGAGCGAGTGTTGGATTTTTCTGCTCAATATGAGGTGAGAGAAGACGGGGTGAAGTGGATGGGCATGACTAGAGTGCTCAACGATGCTGCTGGAAGATATTTAGGAACGTTGGTGCACACTAAGTGGGCAAGTGGGTTGGATGAAAAATTGTCTAAGTTTCTCTTTAACGAGATGAAGGTGATGCAGCTGTATCGGGAGAAGATGCCAGAGCTGATCCGTGAGATGGTCGATGATAGCTATCGTGGAAATTTCGGGATCGATGCGATGGTGTATCTCGAAAATGGGGAATACAAGTTACGGACCGTCGTAGAAATTAATCCACGAGTGACGATGGGGAGAGTTGCTTTGGAGTTGTTGAGAAAAACCCAACCAGGCAAGGCTGGGCTATATCAGATCGTCAGAAAATCAGGTTTCGAGGACTGGAGGGAGTGGGTGGCTCAGCTGGAGCAGAGTAAATCAGATCGACTCCTCTCAAATGGAAGCTATCCATTGAATGATCCAGAAATGGCTGATGAATTTATCGCTATTTGGAATGTCCGTTCAAAAGTGGCTGATGTTCTAGGTCTTTGTTAGGTTTATTTCTAAGTTTAATGAGTCAAATTATACTAAGTTGACTGGTTGGAATTACTGTTAGAAAAGCTAGTTGAGGCTAGATTCTATATTATTTGAAAATTCTTAGATGGTAGCTTGACGTATGCAGATGAGTTGGTCAGTGTGCTAGAGTAGTATTCTACGTATTCATAAGCGTTGGACTGAAGAAGTCTAAGTCGTGAATAAGTGGAGCATATTATTTTAATCAACCATTCATACAAGACCGTGTATTCAAACGAAGATTATCTTTTAAGCCTGATCGCAGAATCTGGACTGATCACTCAGAACGATATTGAGATTTATCGTAATAACCTGACAGGAAATCAGAGCGTGATAGAGCGCATGATTTCTGAGAGAAAACTGTCCGAGGAGCAGGTGGCGCAAGTCTGTGCTCAAAGTTCTAGTGTGGATTACATCGATCTCGAACATACTCCAATAGCACCTGATGTCTTTGACGCTATCCCTGAGGAAGTAGTCAGAAGATTCAAGGCTGTGCCAGTAGTCGATCATGGTAGTTACCTAGTAGTGGCTGTGGCTGATCCGCTGAATTTCGAGGCTTTAGATACATTGCCACACTTGATAGGTAGAGAGATTTCTCCTGTCTGTGCTACACCGAGTGCAATCGAGCAGACCATCAAGCACAACTATGGAGCCGAACTGAATGATGATGATGCTCCAGAAGGGTTAACTTGGGGTGGTGATGAAGATGAAGCGGATGCAAATGATGCGCCTATCATTAAACTTGTATCGCAGATTTTAGTAGAAGCGTTTAACTGCCGTGCGAGTGATATTCACATTGAGCCTTTAGAGAAGTCATTGCGTGTTAGATACCGTATTGATGGTAAACTCATCGAAGTTGATAATCATCCTAAGAAGCTTTTACCGGCTATCGTGGCCAGACTCAAGGTGATGAGTGGCACAATGAGTATTGCTGAGAAGCGTCTACCTCAAGATGGTAGAATTCAGATTCAGATGGCCGGCAAAGGCGTTGACCTTCGTGTGTCTAGTGTTCCTAGTAACCATGGTGAAAGTATCGTGATGCGTATTCTTGATAAGTCTGCGCTTCTACTCGGTCTTCCTGAACTAGGCTTCCTTTCTGATGACCAAGAGACATTCAATGAAATGATTGGATTACCAGATGGTATCATTCTCGTGACTGGTCCTACTGGTAGTGGTAAGACAACAACACTCTATGCGTGCTTGAATGTGATTAATCGTCCAGACAAGAAGATCATTACCGTGGAAGATCCGGTGGAATATGAAATGCCAGGGATTAACCAGGTGATGGTGAAGGCTGATATTGGGATGACATTTGGAGCTGCTCTTAGAGCGATGCTTCGACAGGCTCCTAATATCATCATGATCGGTGAGATCCGAGATGCGGAGACTGCTAACATCGCGATCAATGCGGCGCTGACTGGTCACTTAGTATTCTCGACTCTGCACACGAATGACGCACCAAGTGCGGTTGCTCGTTTAGCGGATATCGGGGTGAAGAAGTTCCTTATCGCTTCTGCTGTGCGTTCAATCATTGCGCAGCGACTAGTGAGAAAGCTCTGTCCTACCTGTAAAACTCCGATGGCTCTCTCTGAAAGAGAAATGCGTATGCTGAACATCGATGGTAATCAAGTGCTAGATAGCGATATTCACGGCCCAGAGGGATGTGAGAAGTGTCGTAATAGTGGCTATAAAGGCCGTATGGGATTATTCGAGATTTTCAAGATAGATGATGAGGTGCGCCACATGATCAATGATGAACTATCTTCTCCACAGCTACGTAAGCGAGCTAGGGAGTTAGGAATGAGAACACTACGAGAAGATGGTATCCGTAAGGTGCTGTCAGGGATGACCTCAGCGGAAGAGGTGATATCGGTAACGATGTCAGATATGGCGTAACAATACTGCGTGATACGAATAATAAATTTTAGATGAATAGCTTAGTTAGGAAAATAAATTAATGGATAATCAACAAGTAATCGATCTTTTTAAGGCACGAGGATTAGTGGATAAGTTTCTCGCTGATGACATGGTTCAGTCGATGGAGACCACAGGGAAATCTATCGGTGAAACGCTAAAGGATTTTGAGATCATTTCTCATAAGGACGACATCTGGCCAGTCATAGCGACTGAGATGGGGACTGAAATGGTGGATATCGCTAATTTCACTCCACCTGCTGAACTGCTTGCTGTGGTTCCTGCTGGTATGGCTAGGCTTCACGGAGCGCTACCTATTAACATGAGTGCCGAGGGGCTTTCTGTAGTTTTAGTAGATCCGTTAAATCCTCAGGCAGCGGAAGACTTACGCTTTGCCTTAGGGAAAGAAATTTTCGTAATGGTGGCTCCGGATCATTTGATTGAGGAGAAGATCAGTGAGTGCTATGGTGGTTCTGGTGGAGGAATGGATGACATTCTAAATCAAATGGATCATACGTCTGGCTCTGAGGCTAGTCTACAAGATGTAGAGTCTGAAGCTAACTCAGCTCCGATCATTCGTTATGTAGATCTCGTGTTGTTCCAGGCGATTAAGGAAAAGGCTTCAGATATTCACTTTGAGCCATTTGGTGGTGAGTTTAAGATACGTTACCGTGTGGATGGAGCGCTATTCGAGATGGCACCGCCGCCACTCAACCTTGCTAGAGCAATTATTTCTCGTGTGAAGGTGATGTCAAACATGAACATCGCTGAACATCGAGTGCCTCAGGATGGTCGTATTGTTAA
Source organism: uncultured Rubritalea sp. (assembly GCA_937132085.1). Taxonomy (GTDB): domain Bacteria; phylum Verrucomicrobiota; class Verrucomicrobiia; order Verrucomicrobiales; family Akkermansiaceae; genus Rubritalea. The sequence continues at coordinate 45,755 of CAKZNV010000019.1, forward strand.
AAACATCGGTGAAAATCAGGTGGACATGCGTGTGTCTTCTTTACCTACTCAGCACGGTGAGAGTATCGTGCTGCGAATTCTTGACCGTAGTAATGTGAACTTGGAAATGGAGGCGCTTGGCCTGCCACAAAACATGTTTGATTACGTAGTGGAGACAATTCATAAGCCAAATGGAATTTTCGTAGTTACTGGACCTACTGGTGCAGGTAAAACTACGACTCTGTATGCTGCGCTAAGAAAGATTAACACGATCGATGCGAAGCTTCTCACTGCGGAAGATCCTGTGGAATATGATATCGACGGGATTATTCAGATTCCAGTGAATGAGGCGATTGGTCTCGATTTTGCAAGAATTCTTCGAGCATTCCTTCGTCAAGATCCAGACCGAATTCTAGTAGGGGAGATTCGTGATAAGGAAACTGCTCAGATTTCTATCCAGGCAGCACTTACTGGTCACTTGGTTCTATCAACATTGCATACCAATGATGCGCCTGGAGCGGTGACACGTTTAGTAGATATGGGAGTGGAGCCATTCCTAGTAGCTGCATCTATGGAGGGTGTGCTAGCACAGCGACTTGTTCGAACAATTTGTAAAGAATGTCGTGCTTCTTATGAGCCGAATGAGGCGCTACTAAATCAACTCGGAGTATCTCCTCATGAGTTAGGTGATAAAGAGTTTTATACAGGTCAGGGCTGTGAAGTCTGTGGTAATGGCTACAAGGGAAGACAAGGTTTGTTTGAATTGTTAGATATTACTGATCCTATTAGAGAACTCATTACTGAGCGAGCGCCGACAGTGGTGATGAAGCAGAAGGCTATTGAGTTAGGAATGCAGACGCTCCGTGAAGATGGGCTAAGAAACATTTATAACGGAAACACAACTATCGAAGAAGTTCTCAAATACACTTAAAGTCACATTTTTAATATTTGGGCTTGGAATAGCCTAACACAATACTCTATACATAATTCTTACACACTCAAACTTATGGCACACTTTCAATATATAGCACTAGATGCTAAAGGAGAACAAACGACTGGTTCTATCGAAGCTAATTCTGAGGCTGAAGCAATCACTCAAATCAGAGCTCAAGGATTCTATCCTACTCAAGTAGTGGAACAGGGTAAAGGGACTCTCTCTGCTTCGCCATCAGGTGGAAAAAAGTCATCTTCTAAGGCACGTGGTAAAACTAAGGTGAAAAAATCTGGCGGTGGTAAAGTGAAGCCTAAAGAGATGATGATTTTCACTCGTCAGCTAGCGACTCTGATCGAAGCTGGGCTACCTCTGCTAAAGAGTCTTACTGTTCTCTCTAAGCAGGAAGAAAATCCAGCTCTGAAGAATGCTATCTCGAGTATCTCGGATTCTGTCTCTAGTGGTTCTACATTCTCAGAGAGTCTATCTCAGCATCCTAAACTTTTTAATAAGCTCTATGTGAATATGGTTCGAGCAGGTGAGTTAGGTGGTGTTCTCGAAGTCGTGTTAGATCGTCTTGCTGAATACATGGAGAAGGCAAACAAACTGAAGAACAAGATTGTCTCGGCGATGATGTATCCAATGATCGTTATGTTTATCACAGTGGCTATTCTAGTATTCTTGATGGTTGTGGTTGTTCCTAAGTTTAGAACGATGTTCGAGGGTCAAAACCTAGAAATGCCAGCGATCTCTAAAGCTGTGTTCGGCTTCTCTGATTCGATGATTGCGACTAAACTTGGTATCCCGATGATCGTATGGATCGCTATCGTGGTTGGAATTTTGGTAGTATCGTTCAAAGCATGGGTATCGACTGATAAAGGACGTTTCTCAATGGATGGCTTTAAACTTAAAATGCCATTACTAGGTGATCTACAACGTAAGAGTGCTATTTCTCGCTTTAGTAGAACATTAGGAACTCTAGTAACATCAGGTGTTCCAATCCTCCAGGCTCTTAAAATCACTGGCGATACTTCAGGCAATGCGGTGGTTTCCGGTGCTATTGATAGAGTGCATGATGCGGTAAAAGAAGGTGAATCTATTGTGACGCCAATGCAGGCAAGCCACGTCTTCCCACCTATGGTGATCAGTATGGTCGATGTGGGTGAAGAGACAGGTAAGCTTCCTGACATGCTTCTCAAGATTGCGGATGTTTACGATGATGAAGTGGATAACTCTGTAGATGCTCTTACTTCAGTGCTTGAGCCTATTATGATTGTATTCCTCGCTCTTGTAGTGGGAACGATCGTATTCGCAATGTTCCTTCCACTCATGGAAATGATCAACTCAATGGACGGCTAGTCCCTAAGGGATAGCGAATAGTCTTGATTGATTGTAAACACATGGTAAATTTATGACTAAGGTGTAGGCAGAATCTACTTATGCCTTAGCGAATCTTTAAAGCACAATATCACTATGAAAACTTCTTATAAAAATGGCCGTAGATCGAAAAGGCTTGGTTTCACGCTCATTGAATTACTAGTAGTGATGTTTATCATTGCGTCATTGTCAGCTATTGGCTTTTCAGTCTTTCTAAATATGCGAGAGGGTGCGAAAGAAGATGCGACGAAGGTTCTGCTGAATGAATTAGCTTCTAATATGGAAGCGAGGTCTGCTGCTGGAGTTTCTCAGGTCCAAAAAGATGAACTAAGCATCAGTGGTGGATTAGTTTACCCTGAAGGTGACGGGTCTGATGATAGCACTAAGCAATTGGCTCTCTATATCTCAGGAGATTTCAATAATGATGGTAAGTTAAGTCAGGCGGATAGACTGGATGATGATGGTAATAGTGTGGTTGCTATCATGCCCAAATTACTCAAGAATTCTCCAACTAATAAAAAGAAATCAATCTTGGATAAAGATGGACGTATCTTAGATTCTTGGAGAAACCCGATCAGATACGTTCATAAGGTTGTGAGTGGAGTCGCTACGGGAGATTATAATAACTTCGATAATAGCTTTGATCTACTTTCAGCAGGTCCAGATGGTGAGTTTGATACTGCTGACGACATTCGAAAGTAAAGCGTGAGATAAATATTCTGTGTATCTGTTTGAAAAATGAACAGATTAGGCTATAGATTGCGTATAGAGGTGATGTGAGCGTCTCGGCTTGCACACTTTAATCTCAATCATATATATGGCATCTGGATACACTTGGAAAAGCTCACAATACAGTGAACGTAGTGGTCGGAGTAACTCTGACCACCTAGGGCGATGGATTGCTGTGGCTATTCTTCTCGCTATAGTGAGTCATTTGATCGTTCTAGTAGCGATGCAGAAGATGCCGATCATTTTTGGCGATAGTGATGGTGAGATCGCGATTACTACTGGACCAGTAGTGGTAAAAAACGTAAAGGATATTACCTATTTAGAAGAGGCTACACCTGACGAAATTGAGACTCCGCCTGAGACAGCCGATGCAATGCTAGAGGAGCTAGAGATGTTAGAGGAGGCTCCTGAGGATATGGAAATCGACTTTTCACCTACTGTAGATGAGCCTGAAATGAGTGTGGAAATGATCACACCTGCTCTTATGGGTGATGAACTTTCCTCTAGTGTTGATATGACAGAAGGGATTGAGATGACTCCTGACTTAGAAGATCTAGGCAGCACGGACGAATTTATGAAACCTGAGAAAGGTCAAATCGTCATCGATCCAGGCATTCAGAATGCAGATAAGTTTGATCCAGATAAGTTTAACACAGAGCTAGCAAAAGGGGCTGGCGGTGATGATATCAACGGAGCGCTAGAGGGATACACTCCGCTCGCTGAGATGACCCGTTTGTCACAAACTGATCTTGAAAATGCTAAAGGAATGATCGGATCTGACCTGCTCTATGATTTCGGTAAAGCAACGCTTCGTGACAGTGCTAAAAACAGCTTGATGAAGGTGGTTTTGATTATCGACAAGAACCCTGAGATGAAATGCTGGATCGAAGGGCATACGGATCTGATAGGAACTGATGAAGCTAATAATAAACTTTCACTTGCAAGAGCGCAGGCTGTAAAAGACTGGCTTGTAAACTCTATAAAAATAGAACCTGATAGACTTTTTGTCAGAGGGATGGGAAAGACTCAGCCAGTTGTTTTAACAGGTGATAGAGATGCTCAAGCGATCAACCGTAGAGTAGAGATAAAGATGCGTAGGAATGAACCTCCTGCTATTGTTGGTAATCCTCCGGTAAGGCAACCGACAGTGATTAAGCCTAAGCGTAATCCGAACACGGGAGAAGGTATAGATGATTCAACTAAGCCTGTTAAACCAATATTGCCTTCTGAGACTCCTAAAGTAATACCTAAAGCAGTGCTGGTAGATGAGCCTCGTCAGCCAGAAGCAGGAAAGGCTGTGCCAGTAGATGAACCGACTCCACCGAATCCACCTGTAGAGCCTAAGAAGGCTCCTAAAGCAGTCCCTGTCGAATAATTTTCGGTTCGCTTGAGTAGTTATTTTTATTGGTTTGTTGGTTGTTCTAACACTTTTTAGTATCTACGTTTACTTTCCTTATGCAGAAGCTTGATTTACCCAAAGAGATAAAAGGAATACTGTCGTTTGACTTTGATGGGACTTTGCTGGATCCGACTACTAATCCACAGTTAGACCCGCTTTTTTTTGAGGTTATTGATGAACTTCGTGAGCAAGGTTGGATATGGGGGATCAATACTGGACGTTCACAAATGCAGACAGTTGCAGGCTTTAATGAAGGAGTGTTTCCTGTTCTGCCAGATTTCATGGTAGCAAGAGAACGAGAGCTGTATACGCCAGGTGACTATGGGCGCTGGAAGCCAATCACAGAATGGAACAAGCGATCGGAAAAAGATCATAAGAAGATGTTCAAGAAGTCAAAGCGCTTGCTGAAAGAGATTCGTAGCTATGTGGAAGAGTCAACAAATGCTCGTTGGGTCTCTGAGGAAGGTGATCCTGCTGGAGTCGTAGCGACTTCACATGAGGAAATGGATGAGATTATTGCCCATATTGACGAACGTAAATCAAAGGTTGAGATGATGGGCTATTTAAGAAACACGATTTACATGAGGTTTAGCCATAAAGACTACCACAAAGGCTCATCATTAGCGGAAATCACGAGGCGCTGTGATCTGGATAGTAGCCAAGTGTTTGCGATCGGTGATGGGCATAATGATATCGACATGCTGCATAAGGATTACGCTGGAATGATAGCATGCCCAGCCAACTCTTCCCAGGAAGTGAAGCAACATGTGGAGGGGCAAGGAGGTTATCTATGTAAGCAACCAGCCAGTCTTGGGGTGGTAGAAGCCTTACGTCATTTTTTTGATTAGCACTTGCGCAAATCATAGTGAGGGCTACGCTTCTCTAGAGTAACCAAGCGTTGCTTAAAAATTTAAAATTATGACTTTAAAACAAATATTCGTATCTATGGTTGGTCTCATTTCTCTAGCGGGAATGGCATCGGCCGGTGAGCCTCCTAAAGTATTGAGCGACTACATCGATAAAGATGTCATCGTGAAAGGTGAAGTAGTGAAGATGGACTTCCCTAAAGAGTTTTTTAAATTTAAGGAATTGCTAGAGAAAGCAGAAGCGAAGGACCCTAAATGGTTTCAGGAACACCTAGCTAAATCTGGTCCGGATAATCCTATTCCTGCTTATGATGCTAAGCTTGGTATGACACAGGCTGAGTATGATAATTACCTGAAGCTCTGGGAAAAGCGTGGCTATAAGCGTATCGAAGATGGTCAAGTAGAGCTTATGCTACAGGAGCAAGCTCCTGGTGAATGGGTAGTCAATGTGTCCGGAAAAGGTATGCCAGTTTCTCTGATCAAATACGTAGAGAAAACGGATACTTTCAAATCGTTCAATGGAGAGATGAAGCGCATCGCTGATATCGACATGAAACCGACTAGTGTTTATAAAGAATGGAAAGGTCATGAATGGCGATACTTTAATGAAGGGCCATTGGTGAAGACGAAAGAGAATTTTGCGATTGGTCGCACAGGTGATAAGCGATATGGAATATTGATTTATTCTCTACAAGAGGTTTCGGTTCAGGGGCAGATTCTTGCGGATGACCTTCTTATGATTCGTTTTGTGCCTAATAAAGTAAAGTAAACTGATGTCTGCTGAGAGTGCTTCTGAACACAATGAGAACCCTGTGGTTCCCAAAGATAGTGTTAAGAAAAAGAAGAAGCGTTCTTGGTTTAGATTGATAGGCTACTCTCTAGTAGTCATTATGGGGCTTTATGTCTGTTCACTATTTGTCCTCAATACTAGCTGGGCTAAGTCTAAATTCACCAGCAAGCTCAATCAGAAGAGTGGACTTGACTGGAGATGCGGCAGGATCTTGTGGGTGCCATTTTCTGACATCACTCTGCATGATTTAAAGACTGACCTTGGTAGTGGTGGTGTCGAGGTGAAAACTATTTCTGTCGAACCTGATTGGACAGAGATGCTGAAGGGGGATGTAAGTCTCAGTGATATTGCTGTTGACGGTGTGAATCTTGACATAGATGAGCTCTGGCTAGAGGAATACCTAAAAAAACAGAAAGCAGCTAACCCTATTATCAAGCAGCCTATTGTTCAGGAAGCGAAACCTAAACAAGTAATTCCTAATCAAAAAGAGGCGCCGGTTGTTGCAAAAAAACCGATTCAAGCGAAGCCTGTGACAGAGAAGAAGCCCTTACCTCCAAAACCACTAGAGGAAAAGGCAAAATGGATAAACGTGAAGAACATTAATTTCACCTTGAGAAGAGGGGACAAGATTCTAAAAGAAACAGAGAATGCTCAGCTATCTATTCCTTTTTCCGGCCCAGAAGCAGAAGGTTTTTTGAAGTTCACAATGAATGGTGGAGATGAGGGTGATCCCTTGGTTTTTCATAGTGTGCCTATTCAATGGAAGAAAGGGAATCTTAGCATAGATCATGAAGTCGTAGATATCCTAGGTGTCAAATTTGATGTTAACGCCACTTTAGCAATCAAGCATCGATTTAAGATGTTCGTGATACGAGTTAATGTTCAGGATCAGTCACTCGATCTTCATTCTCCTTTCCCTAACCTAGATCTGCATCTACATGCTGATAAGCTAACAGCGCAATTCACTCTAGAAGGTAGTCTAACAAACCCTCAATCATGGTTAGGTCGAGGAAAGGCATTTGCTGAAAAAGTAAATGTGAAAGAAGATCAGAAAACTCATGCAAAGTTAGAATTTGACTACACGGGCGCTGTTTTTGACTATATGGCGGGAAACCTAGTCATTAGAAGAGCAGAGGCTTCTAGCGACGACTTGGTTATCTTCATGAATGGAGTGGTTCGTAAAGACCTCTATAGCTATGGAGTAGTGCGCTTTATTGCGGCTGATCATGTGTCACGTAAACTCAACAGGATCTATAATGGGTCGGGAGCAATCCATCTCGATCATAATGTGTATTTTGTTCTAGGATCGTTAGACAATCCTGATCGACAATATTGTGATGTAAGATTTGATGGTAAGCTGACAGACTTACAAATTAAGCATAATAGAAGTGATCACTGGGAGAGTTTGAACAGATCACTCAAAGCCTTGAAAAAATTCAAGGATAAGGAGTTGGCTGAAGATGGCCTACTAAAGCCAGAAAATAACTAGCTGAGGTCAGTGAGTAGAAGCTTATAAGCTTGACGATAGTATCAGATAGCTAGAATGGATACCACTATGGCAGAAGTCCCTTCAACATTCACTCTAGAGCTAGGCCAACCAGCTCCACAATTTAATCTTCCAGATGGCAATGGTAATCAGTATGGTCTTAACGAGATAAAGGGCCCTAAAGGGACGTTTGTTGCGTTCGTTTGCAATCACTGTCCATTTGTGGTGCATCTCGCTAAGCAACTAGCAGATGTAGCGAATGAATATAAAGAGCTGGGGATCAATACTGTGGCAATTAGCTCAAATGATGTGGCTAATTACCCTCAGGATTCACCAGAGAAAATGTTAGAGTTTGCTGCTGAATACGGCTGGGATTTCCCATACCTCTACGATGAGACTCAGTTGGTGGCGCATGCTTATTCGGCAGCTTGCACACCAGATTTCTTCTTGTTTGATGCAGACGGTAATCTCTACTACGCAGGCCAATTCGATGATTCACGACCTAACAATAATAAAGAAATCAACGGGGAGGATCTAACGAATGCGATGAAGAATTTAATCGCAGGTAGGTCTCCAGAATCAAACTTTAAACCCGCAACTGGCTGTAATATCAAATGGAAAGCTGGCAACGAACCTAACTATTTCGCTTAGTCAAATTTTATTTTGAGTCATGCTATGAATTTACATTTACGGATTAAAATTCGTCAGCTAATCTCACCACTCATCAATCTATCACACACATATATACAAATATGAATTATCAAATATTAGCAGACACTAGTTTAAACGGTCTGGATTGGGGCATTATAGCCGCATTCTTTATCGTATCGCTCCTTATCGGGGTATGGGCATCGAGAACAGCAGGTAAGAGTTCAGCTGAATTCTTCCTAGGAGGCAGATCCATGCCTTGGTGGTTACTTGGTGTTTCCATGGTTGCGACAACGTTTTCCACTGATACGCCTAACCTCGTTGCAGACTTAGTCCGAAATAAAGGAGTCGCTGGTAACTGGGGATGGTGGGGCTTCTTGCTCTCTGGCATGCTTACAGTGTTCGTGTTTGCTAAATTATGGAGACGTTCTGAGGTTCTTACTGACGTCGAATTCTACGAATTACGTTTCAGCGGTAAGCCCGCAGCGTTTTTGAGAGGATTCCGTTCTCTCTATCTAGGTCTAGTATTCAACGTCCTCATCATGGGTGCAGTGAGTTTGGCCGTAGTGAAATTTGGTGAAATTGTAATGGGTGTTCCTGGATGGCAGACCCTTTTAGTTGCTGGTTTAGTTACTTTGGCTTACTCCTCTCTAGGTGGACTTAAAGGTGTTATCTGGACTGACTTTGTGCAGTTCATTCTCGCTATGGTAGGTTCTGTTTGGGCTGTGATCTTTATTGTGAATTTAGACTCAGTCGGCGGAATAGATACTATTCTTAACTCTGCACTCGTAGAAGGTAAGACGAGCATCTTCCCTGACTTCACGGATCCTAGTAGCTGGATTCCTATGATTCTCGTTCCGCTTGCTATCCTATGGTGGGCGACTTACTACCCAGGTGCTGAGCCTGGTGGTGGTGGTTACATCGTTCAGCGTATGCTCTCTGCTAAAGATGAGAAGAACGCTGTTGGTGCAACATTCTTCTTCAACGTAGCTCACTATGCATTGAGACCTTGGCCGTGGATTATCATTGCTCTAGCTTCTATGATCCTGGTGCCGATGAAGATTGATAGTGACTATTCTAAAGGTCACTTGAAACCGAATGTCAAGACAGTAGAGAAAATCAACAAAGAGCTAAAGTCAGATGCTTATGCAGCCATGTTAGTGTCGTTCGACAAGGAACTAGCTAAACTGAATGAAGATAAGACTGAGAATGCAGATGCTATCGTGGATGCCGCTAGACTAAAGGAGATCGTGGTGAATAACCCAACATCTGAAGAAGTAAAAGCTCTCACATACATCTGGCAGGAAGCGTCAATTGATAGTTCTTCTAAGAATTATCTAGCTGCTGATAAGCAAGCTAACCCTATTAAAAAGGAAGCACTCGTCCACATGTATCTAGCGAATAATGTTTCTATGGATAAGCTCGGACAAGACTTGGGTTACCCAACAATGATCAAACTACTTCCTAATGGATTGTTAGGATTGGTTGCCGCATCATTGATCGCTGCATTCATGTCCACGATGTCCACTCAGGTGAACCTTGGTGCATCTTATCTCGTGAACGATTTCTACGCTAGATTCATCAATCCTGAAGCAAGCGGTAAGCAACTGGTTCATATTGGACGTGTCGCTACTATCGTGATGCTCATCATGGGCTCTGGTCTAGGATTAATCCTTAAGGATGCTGGTGAAGCATTCGGTTACCTCATCATGATCGGTGCGGGAACTGGTCCAGTTTATATCTTACGTTGGTTCTGGTGGAGAGTGACTGCAATGTCTGAAATCGCTGCAATGGCTGGTGCTCTAGTATCATCAGCATTCATCAAGTGGGCACTACCATCAATTATCGGAAAGCAGTATATTGAAGATCATTCATGGCAGATAATGCTCTACGGAGCACTAGCTACTACAGTATTCTGGTTGATCGTAACCATGGTGACTCGTCCTACTTCTAAAGAGGTTCTTAACAAGTTCTACAAGACAGTGCAGCCAGGTGGACCAGGTTGGGCAAAAGTCGTGAGAGAAGCGAAAGCAGACAATATCGACATCGTAACAGAAGAAGGCTGGGATGTGCCAAAAGGCATACTCTGCACGCTGTTTAGTTCGGTAGCAGTTTATACAGCATTGTTTGCTACTGGTAACATTATCTACGGAGACATGAAATCAGCAGGTATCAACTTAGCGATCTGCCTAGTTGCCTTCATTCTGACCTTCAGTGTCTATAAGAAGATGAAAGTCAGATAGTTCATTGAAGAGTTATTAAGCTCTATATAATTCATCAGCCCTGAGGTTCCTTGTGAGCCTCAGGGCTTTTTCTTTGTCTCGAAACAGCTTGTT
>CAKZNV010000020.1 GCA_937132085.1 uncultured Rubritalea sp.
CTGAAAATAACCTTATCCTTATACAAATGGTAACCATCTTTAGCTACAGCTAGTGGTTTGCCCTTACTATCATGCCATTCGGCTCCGTGGTTTACTAGGTAGTCACGACCCGAGGCTCTCATATCAAAACCAAAACGATCCACTTTATAAGAGAAAGCATGCACTGGAGCTTTCATGGAAGCATCGAGTATCACTTTCCACAAGAAGGGTGATGACTTAGCAAACACACTCACAGATTGTGTGTTTTCATGTGAAGAGCATACATAGGTATCTCCATGCACACCACGATTCACTAATCGATCATACTTCGGTTCTTTCTCCCGCTTCAAAATAGCGCTAGAGAGCTTCTCATTAGTATTTCCCCAATGACCTCTACGACCACCTTCTAACCCTGGATACGGCAATAGAAGATCTGTTGGTTTTTCCTGTGCTAAATGATACTCAGCCTGGCGTTTATAGAAATCATACAAGCGGTATTTGTTAATCTCAGCACCTTCAAACCGATGCCCTTCTCGTCCCTGACTAGTTTGGAAATGTGGCTCATTAGATAATGCGCTACGTAGAGGTAGAGCATCATACTGACCTGCTATAGAGAGCGTGCAGGTAAATAGTAAGCTGGAACAGAGTGTGGTTTGGAAAAAATGTTTCATAGTTGTGATGAGGAGAAAGAGTATAGCCCTTTTATGTGAATATACAATACGCCTGTTCCCCCTCCTCTTTCCAATACTATCCACTAATTAAACTAATTCTCTCGTCTCATTCATGCTTTATGTGGTTTTTCGCATTACTAAATGACACGGGAGCATCATAAATCTAAGACCCTTGGAGTAGTTCACCTGTTGAATTCCTGATTTAATGAACGTGTTGAAAGGTGCATACCGCTCTTTTCAAGTTGTAAACAATTAATCAAACCTTAAAAATATGAAAATAAAATCAAACTTCGCAGTGCTCGGCTCACTGCTCCTAGCATCAGTCTCTGCTAATGCAGCGCTAACTAGTGTGACTACTTCCGCCTATGATGCGGCAGATATCATTAGCACAGGAACACAAATTGTTGCACTAAACGCAACTGGTGCAGGCACAGCCACAGGCACTACCACTGAAGGTGGCGTTACATGGACAAACTTTAATGCAGCTTCCGCTGCTACTGCAGGTGTATCACTCTTCGGTGGAGTAACATCAAACAGCACTGTCGGAACTGCCGGTGGACTGACAGCAAGTGCTGTATTCAATGGTCCTGCCAACAATGGTCTCCTGGCGTTTTCTGGACTTGCAGATGGAAATTACGTAGTTCAGTTAATACTCTCAGATCTTCGCCCAGTTCTTCTTCCAAATGACACTTTGGACGTCTACTTTGACGATACTAACTCAGCAGGAACATTGGATGCTACCGTTGATGTCGAGGGTGTGGGCGGAATGATTACAGCCAACTTCAGCATTACTGGTGGGGCAACTCAGAATATCTACCTAGTTCAATCCACTGCTGTCGGTGATTTCGACGGTGGTATTAGCGCTTTTCAAGTTCGCACAGTGCCAGTTCCAGAGCCATCATCAACAGCCCTTCTCGGCCTTGGTGGACTCGCTCTTATCTTACGTCGCCGTAAGTAATTAAAGAATCATATTATCTTCAGTTTGTTTCACTGATTTAGTTTTCACCCTAGTGACAGTTTTGTCGCTAGGGTGATTTTTTTGCTTACTCATTTATGATTTGTATGACTTTTCCAAGTCTATTAATGACACATGAGCATTACAAACTAGACACTACAAGAGTAGATCCTTTGTTACCGCTCTGATTTAATAGCTCTAATCTGAAAACGGCATTCAGCTGTGATCAGTAAGATAAACAATTGAACATAAAACCATAATACAACATGAAAAAAATTAATACACTAGGTCTCGGTCTCGCAGCAGCAATGATTGCAACGGCAACGACAGCTAATGCTTCTTTTATCTATGCTGACTCTGTCGCTATCGTTACAGGCGGAACAGCTGGAACTGGAGCTCTAAATTCAGATTTCTCCGTCGATAACCTCATGGACGAGGGCCTTTCGAGCACTTCTGATACTATTTCAACAGCGTTAGGTGCCAATACCGCCTACGCCAGTAATTTCACGTTTCCAGCTTCCATCCTTTTTGAGTTTAGTGTTGGCCAAACCCTCAGCGAATTACACATCTGGAACTACGCTTTTAAAGGCGGTGTCGAAACAGGCGGAATCAACGCCTTCACTCTTGATTTTTTTGATGGAGCAGGTGGCACAGGAAGTGCAATCGGAGCTCAAGTTAGCGACACTACGCCGATAGCAGCCCTTCCTACCATTTCTGTAGACACCACTACCTTCAGTGACCGTGTAGGTGTTCGATCAGTCCTACTTACCATGAATACTTCTCAAGGTGGCACTTTTGTTGGCGCACGTGAAATCGCGTTCAACGCTGTTCCAGAGCCATCATCAACAGCCCTTCTCGGCCTTGGTGGACTCGCTCTTATCTTACGTCGTCGTAAGTAATTAAAGAATCATATTATATTCAGTGTGATTTACTGAAATAGTTTTCACCCTAGTGACAGAATTGTCGCTAGGGTGATTTTTTTGCTTGTAGCATACCTAAAACACGTCTCTCGTGTCATAATTACTCATTCTATACATTTTAACTGGCAATGCTGAATATCCGCTTTTAATGTTTATACAATGAAACGCACAATCATAGCCTGCATGGCTTCACTCACCGCCTTTCCGCTGCTGTCCTCTACAGTCGTAGCACAGCATATCATTCCTACGCCGCTGGAGATGAAATACTCAGACCCTCAGCAGGGTAATTTTACTTTCACTGCTGACACTACGATCGTAGCAGATGAGACACTTAAAAATGAAGCTACAGCACTCGCTGCATCTCTCGCACCTGCTACTGGCCTGAAACTTGTTATTCAAGCTGAGAAAACTGACGGAAAGCAAATCAAGCTAGCTCTCGATCCAGCTCTTAAAGATCTAGGAAAAGAAGGCTATACCCTTCAAGTCACTCCTACTGGCATAGAAGTGAAAGCTCCTACTGCTACTGGTATTTATTACGGAATTCAGTCTATTCTTCAGCTGCTTCCAGCTGAAGTTGTCGCTACACAAAAACAAGGCGCTAACTGGTCAATCCCTTGTGTCTCCATTTCAGATAAGCCACGTTTCTCATGGAGAGCATTTATGCTCGATGAAGCTCGTCACTTTAAAGGTGAAAAGGAAGTCAAAAAGCTACTCGACCAAATGGCAGCCCTCAAGATGAACGTCTTCCACTGGCATCTAACAGACGACCAAGGCTGGAGAATTGAAATCAAAAAATATCCTAGACTGACTACAGTCGGTAGCAAACGCACCGACACTCAGACTGGCACCTGGGGAAGCGCCACTCGCACTGGTGAGCCTCACTCAGGCTTCTACACTCAAGAGCAAATAAAAGACATCGTCGCTTACGCAGCTGATCGTCACATCACGATTATTCCAGAAATCGGCATGCCAGGTCACGCATGTGCTGCGATCGCCGCATACCCTGAGCTAGGCACGAACAAAAAGCCGATTGAAGTGATGACAATCTTCGGCAAAGCCTATGACGCTTATGATCCAGCCGCTGAAACAACCTATAGCTTTATCAGTGATGTCCTAGATGAAGTTTTCACCCTCTTCCCTTCTAAAATCGTCCATATCGGAGGTGATGAAGTTCGTTTCGACCACTGGAAAAAGAGTGCAGATGTTAAGAAGCTCATGAAACGTGAGGGACTCAAGACAATGGCTGATGTGCAGCTTTACTTCACGAATAGAGTCGCTGGCATTGTTCAGAAAAAAGGCCGTAACGTCATGGGATGGAATGAAATTCTTGGAGACGATCTCCACGGATTCCTCAAAGATGGTCAGACCGCAAAGGCTGCATCACTCGACAAAAACACGATTGTTCACTTCTGGAAAGGCAGCACTCAGCTAGCGAAACGTGCGATCAAAGACGGTCACACCATCGTCAACTCTCTACACTCACAAACCTATCTCGACTACGGATACGGCAATATCTCATTAGGTAAAGCCTACGCATTCGATCCTATCATCAAAGGGCTCACTCAAGAGGAAGAAAAGCGCATCATTGGCATTGGCTGCCAGATGTGGAGTGAGTGGATTCCAACAGTGAAGCGCATGGAATATCAGATCTACCCTCGTTTAGGCGCCTACGCAGAAGTTGCATGGACTGCTAAAGAGAATAAAGATTACCAGTCATTCAAAAAACGTATGGTTCGTCAGTTCAAGTGTTGGGACATTCAGGGAATCCAATACGCTAAGAATCAGATTGCAAAGTTCTCAGCTTCAGATTTCTTTAACCATGTCAAAGTCGACAACTGGACCCCAGCTCAGACACCTAAGGACTGGAAAAATGTAAGCTTTAAAACTGCAGGAAAGATCACTTCTGCTGGTAACTATGAAGTCGTATTCCTTTACCAAAAAGGCACACATGCTCTGGAGATCAGCGAGCTTGCTCTATTGGAAAATGGTAAGCAAGTAGCGATCGACAAGCATCAGGCATTCAGTGGTGGTCAGCTCAAAGGAATTATCTATAAGCTCAAACTACCAACCTTCAAGAAAGACGCCAAATACACTCTCCAAGCCCGCATCAAAGGCTCAGGTGGAACAGATTCCCACGGAGAAATAAAAATCCGCTCTGGGGAGTAGTTTCAGCCGACGGAGCCATTTCAACATGTCTTTGACATTGGAAGCGAGAAGCACGGAGCACGGAGCACCTTCGGTTTGGGGAGCAATGGTAACAAGTTTAAGCGTAGATCAGTGCTTGCAGCTTCCTGCTTCCCGCTCCCCAGGGCGCAGGCCCGCTCCATTATACTACATTCCCTTAATACCATCCTTTACCAGCTGGAATCCTTCAGTCAAAATCTCATCTGTAGGGGAATAGTTTCGCCAGACATTCACTGCATCAGCAAAGACTTCGTTTTGGCGATTAAATGCTTCGATAGCAATGGTGCCTGAAAACTCGATTTGCTTAAGGGCGGCAAATACTGCTGCAAAGTCAAT
>CAKZNV010000021.1 GCA_937132085.1 uncultured Rubritalea sp.
ACCGCGAGAAATCAGCGGAATACCGCAGACGTCATCCACAAGTCTCTCTCACTCTGAATGAGGAGGATTACAAGTGGTTGAAAGCTTCTTCTGATATGTATGGAGCGAAAAACATCAACCAACATATCAAAGCTCTCGCAATTGAGGCCGCCAAGCTCGGACTTGGAGAACAAGTCGAACGACAAGCCTCGATCCCCAAAGAATCACTCGACGAGATTCTCTTTGTCCTCCGCAACTATGCCAACAACCTCAACCAGATAGCTCACCACCTCAATATCCGTGCCAAGGAAGAGCGACGACAGATTGTCGCTGGCTACGACGAGTCTGTTCGCATCCAAGACACCTGTTTCCAAATCCTCCGAAGCATGGAAATCGAAATTCGCTCTCTTACTTCCGATATCAAGTCATCATGATCCTCAAATCCCTCTCACGCAAAGGTGGCTCAGGACATTTCCGACAACTCTACGACTACATCTCACGAGGCTCAGAAGGTGACGCCATGTGGAGCAACTTCCTCTATCCTGAGCCTGGACGAGAACAAACAGTGCGAGAATTCGAGCGTAACTCAAACCACCTCAGAAAAACCCCCAGACACAACATCGTTTACCACGAGATACTCAGTCTCAAACGACTTTCGCCAGATCAAATCGAAATGCAAGTGGAGGCTCTCCGAACTCTTGGGCAAGAATACCTCAGCCAGCGTGCTCCAAACCAACTAAGCTACGCCGCCATCCACACAGACCAATCTGAAAGCATTCACCTGCACATGATGATCTCAGCCAACAACATCGACTCAAATCGACGCGTCCGTATTCCAAAATTCCAATTCACCCAAATACAGAAAGACTTAGAGAAGCACCTTCACGAGCACTACCCTGAACTTCACGAACCCACCATCTACAACAAGCCTTGGGAACAAAGTCAGAAGGTCAGCCATCGAGAGCAACAACTCAAACGACGCACCAAAGCTCCCAGCAAGAAAGACCAACTCAGAAACCTCCTTCACGAAACCTTCAAACGCTCACAAACCCAAGATCAAGCCAAACAAGCACTCAATTCCTTTGGTATAACACTAGAGCAACGAGGAAAGAGCTTCGTCGCAAGCCAAGGAAAACTCAGATGTAGACTCAAAACACTCGGGCTTGATGAGGAGTTTTCAAAGCTCAAAAATGAGCCTAACACACCTGAGAAGGAAAATACCCAATCACGAGAAGAAGACCCAATGGAATCACTCAAACGCTACTGGAAAGAACGTGATGAGCACACCAGATCACAAGGTCGAAGCCGATGAACAGATGGAGTTTTCTAAAAATCTCTACTCCACCCTAACGAATAATTTGTCTCCATGCCCTAATTTGTTCTCGCCAGAATATCCATTACTATAGTTCTATAGATAGTAAGGGATTATTATGGAATTATTGCTCATGTTTTTGGTGCTTTGTGGCATCGTTTACGGAGTCTTCAGTGTTTTGTTTGGAGGCTCTAAATCTTCGGCTGCACGTAAAGTGCTAGGAGACTCTGCTGGAGCAAAATCTCTTTTGCTCGGGATTTTCCGACCTAACGCTGTCACCCGTAGAAAAGGGGCGAAATTTCTATCTGACAAAGAGATAAAGAAACAGCTCAACCCTCGCAATAACGGACTCCTCATTGATGGCGACAAACTCCGCCTAACATCTCAAAGTTCCTTCACTCACTGCATGGTCGTAGCTCCAACAGGAGCGGGTAAATCAACTCGTTACGTTCTGCCTAACCTCCTTACGCTCGACAATTGCTCATTCATTGTCACCGACCCTAGTGGCGAACTTCACGAAAAATCCGCAGCCGCTCTTCGAGCTAAGGGATTCGAAATTTTAGTCGTGGAGCCTTCTTCTCCCTCCACCTCACTCTGCTACAACCCTCTCGCAGGAATTCAATCATACAACGACATCACTGAAATCTCCAAAACTCTTGTGAGATCCTCTATTGAAGGTGAAATGAAAGCTGGCGACTCCTTTTGGTATGACGGAGCAGCCGACCTCATCAGCGTCCTCATACGATGCCTTATCAGTGCAGGAGATGAATACCTCAACCTCGGAAACCTTCTTTACCTCCTCCAAAACTTCGAAGGCGATGGACGCGGGCTAGTTCACTTCCTTGAAAAACATGCCGACGAAGCAGCGTTGAACCAGTTCAAAGGCATCATTACAGGGAACTCAAATGTGGTGCAAAGTTTTGTCAGCACCGCCCTAACCTCTCTATCACTTCTCAATAACCCAGATCTCGC
>CAKZNV010000022.1 GCA_937132085.1 uncultured Rubritalea sp.
TTATTTTAGGAACAGGTAAATCCGGAGTAGCTAAAGAAGGAGTCAGAAAGAACATGTATGGCACCCACAAAGTCAAATCGACTATGACTGATTCTGTCGCATGGACATGGAAAAACAAATGGGGAGGAAAAACATTTGGAACCTCCCTAGGGCATGAAAATGACTTCACTCAGCCTATGTCTATGAGAGTTCTCATCAACGGTATTCACTGGGCCGCAGGAAAAGACGTGCCTTCTGCTAAAACTCCGATCAATACCTTTGATATCACTAAGTAAAAACACCTTTAAGATAGCTGATTCCAGCATAAACACTTTTCCCAAATATTTTGGGAAACACATAGAAGGCTCATCAATGATGAGCCAGAAAAAACCAAGCTAAACTAGTAATTATAAAAAAACAATACAACTTATTATCGCAACATCAGCCCTTTGTGGAGTCTCCCAAGGCGCTGTGGTGCTCACACACTATTACTCTCTCGGAGAAGTAACTGGAGATGTTACAGACAGTGTGGGTTCTTCTGATTTTATTGGAAGCGCTAGCTCAAGCACTGTGGGTGTATCAGGTGTTGCCGGATCTACATCTTATGTTTCATTTTCTTGAGGCTCCTCGGTGACAGGTGCCGATTTCTCCGCATTATCAACAACAAACTTTGCTGTTAGTGTGTGGGTTCGAACTACAACTGCGATCACTGCTGCACGTAACGATTCTTTAATATTTCAAGGAAATAGTGCTGGTGGTGGAGATATAGATTTTCAACTTTCTAACGGGAGTGACCAATCTGATAATGATGCTTGGGGATCCAGTATTTCTGGAGTTAATTGGGTGGGTTCAGCTAGAGGCACCGAGAACAGTGCCATATTGAATACATGGATTCAGCTCGCTTTTATTAAGATAATGGCACAAACACTCTTTATATTGACGGAGTTTCTCAGGGTTCATTAGCTAATGCCCCAACATGGGGTGCCTCAGGATTTCTTGGCTCAAGCAATCCAAATATCGATTCTGACGTAGATGATCTGCGCATTTACTCGATTGCTGCTGGTGATACAGCCGCTGTCTTGGCCGCTATAAATACACCTGTCCCAGAACCTTCTTCCACAGCTCTTCTCGGGCTTGTGGACTTGCTCTCATCTTACGCCGTCGTAAGTAATAAAAATCCTGAAAAATCTTCAAGCCTCCTGACTGTGACTTCATAATCATAGTCAGTGGGCTTTTTCTATTTCAAGAGAGGTGATTGAGTCTAATCGTCTACAGATTGTTTATGGTTTCAGATTTGACCTTAGGTTTTAGACTCCTATAGTTACTCATATGAACCAATTATCAAACGCTCTTAGTATCCACCCGTATTTCAAAGTTCAAGAAGGTCGCATGGACGACTTCAAAGAGATTATTAATGTTTTTATAGAGCGCACTTCGACTGAGGAACGTTGCCTTTACTATGACTTCAGCGTCTGTGGTGATACTGTTTTTTGTAGAGAAGCATATGTCGGAGCAGAAGGTCTGCTTGCTCACTTAGAGAATGTGGGGGCACAGATTGAAGCCACTTCAAGTGTCTCAGAAATGATTCGTCTAGAAATCCATGGCCCAGCTGATGAACTGGCTAAACTCAAAGAGCCACTAGCAGCTCTTCCTGTAGAGTTTTACGAACAAATTGCTGGAGTGAAACGATAGGAGGGCTTAATTTTCCTTATACTCAGTGTAGAGGTCTGTGAGCTTCTTCGCTGAGGCTGTTAGCTTTTTCTTTTCTTCGCTATCTAGCTGAAGTGGTGGGATGTGCTCAACGCCGTGTTGACTGATGACAGCGGGGACGCCTAGAGGAGTCCGCTGCAGATCAGAATCTGCAAAGTGTGGATAGCTTGTTGAGACGGGGAAGATCTCTCGTGTGTCGTGCATGATGGCATTGAGAAGCTTCACTGTAGCTGCGGCTACGCCAAAGTAGGTAGAGCCTTTGCCTTCAATAATGTCGTAGGCTTCTCTTCTAACAGATTCTTCGATCTGAGGTCTGATCTCTTCTGAGAAGAGGTGAGGGAACTTAACGGTGCTCCATGCTACGAATTCGCTGTCGCCGTGTTCTCCTAGAACGTAGCCGTGAGAGCTGTTGACGTTGATGTTTAGGTGCTCGGCGACTCTCCAGCGTAGTCGAGCAGAGTCGAGCAATGTGCCTGTGCCGAGGATTTGCTTGTTGTCGACGGGGAAAATATCCTGCGCCATCTTGGTGATGATATCCACTGGATTAGTCACGAGCATGATGATGGCGTCTTCTTTGAGAGGCTTTAGTCCGTCTGCGATGCTATTGAGAATTTTTGCGTTCTTGGCTAACAGATCACAACGAGTTTCGCCGGGTGCTTGGTTAGCTCCAGCTGTGATGACGATGATGTCCATCTCATGGATGATCGGGTCACCAAACTTAATGCCGTGAACACGAGAGTTTCCTGAGAAGAGGAGAGTGTCTTTGAGATCTAATAGCTGAGCTTTAGTTAGCTCTTCATTTAAATCCATAAGATAAAAATCTGCTCCGAGATTCTTAGCGATTCCATGACTGATGATATGTGCTCCAACGTTTCCAGCTCCGATAACAAGTATTTTTTTCACGATCTAATATTAGTGTGTTTAGTTTTTAAAGTGTTTTCAGTCTATCTGACTATTTCTAAAATTTCATCTAGTTTGTAGATGAAGTGATCTGCGTTTTGTTGGACTTTGTCTCTCGGGGTGTAGCCGCCGTAGCCGATGAATTTGTCTACGTGTGGTTTTGTTTCTAGGTCCGAGACTCCGTCACCGACCATGATGGTGTGAGTGGCTGAGTATTGTTGCTTTAGCTTAGCGATGATTTCAGGCTTACCTCCATTGTAGGTAGTGGGGTAGGTGGCGTCGAATTTGATGTAGTTTCCTGCTTCGTCGAGAAGGAGTGGCACGGCTTCGATGTGTTCTATGCCTAGATACTCAGCGAGTGGTTCGATAAGAATTTTAAATCCGCCTGAGAGGATGATCGGTGTGTAGCCTTGCTTGCGTAGCTCTGTTAGAGTCTGGATAGCGGTAGGTTCTACGGTGTCGATGTATTGCTGAGCTACTAGGTCGCAGGTGGCTTTATCGGGTTGGATGATTTCGAGTCGCTTTGAGAATACTTGGTCGAGTGGGACTTCGCCATTCATTGCTGCATGAGTGAGAGCGACCACTTCATCATAGACAGCGGTGCCTTTTGCTCGGGCTAATTCATCGATGCCTTCAATGGCGGAGAGTGTGGAGTCGCAGTCGAATACTATTAATTTCATAATTACTTTATCCTATAATGACCGGTGTGAGGGTAAGAGAAAAGTGAGTCATCTTCTGACGCTCCTAGACCGATGTTGTGAATGATGTAGGGGACTCCTGAGGAGTTCAGCTTGTCGCTTACGATCATGATGTGTGGAAGTTTACCAGCTACGGTGCAGCTGACGATGTCGCCAGCTTTGTAGTCCTTGGCGTTTTTAGTGACTGGGAGTGACCAGCCTTTGCGTTTGAAATAGGTTTGTAGGTTGGGAACACGGCGGTGGTCGATATTACGATCAGTTCTTTTTAGCCCCCAGATCTTAGGGTATTTGCTGAAGTTTGCTTTCATGTCTAGATAGACGAGTTTCTGTAGATCTAGTTGGTGGCCTTTTCTGAGTGCTCGGATGATGACGTCTGTGCAGACTCCTTTTTCTATAGGAATGTCGCCGTTAGGGTATGTAAGAGAAACGTATGCGGGATCGTAGCTGGTAGTTTTACCGATTTGCCATTTTGCTGCATTGACTGTTTTAGCTGCTTTCTCAGTCATCGGCTGAGTGGTCTTCTCAGCGACTGCTTGATCTTGGCTACAAGCGGTCATGGAGAGGCTCGAAATGGATAGTAATAGCAGCAGTAGGGATTTAGGAAATGGTTGCATAATGTTGATACGGTATAGAGTTTGATTATTTTTCAATGTCCTGGGGAAAGCTTTGTTTGAAGTGCTCTAGGACGAGAATATCGGCAGTGGCCCAGTCTAGGTGGTCGGCTTCTGATAGTGTGACCCAGCGGATCTCTGAGTGCTCTAGAGCTTGAGGAGTAGCGTCAGATGATAACTTACACTGGAATGGGTGAAGTGCAATATTCAGCTCTTTATCTGGCTGATGGTAGCGGTGGTGCACGCTCGGCTGGGGGATAAGTTGGTGGATTTTTACCCCTAGTTCTTCTAGGATTTCTCTCTGGATAGCGGCTTCTCGTGACTCTTGAGGTTCAACTTTTCCACCTGGGAATTCCCACTTTCCCGGTAAATCTGAGCGTGAACTACGCTGACAAGCTAGCAGTTGTCCAGAGTCGTTGCTAATGATTGCACAGACTACATCTAGTAGGGATGTGGCGTTGTCACTTTGTATCTCAGGATTCATGTTGAGGGCTTAGCTTAGTCGGCATCTCTATTTTGTTAGAGCGGGACTCTTTTGATTGATTCGCTTGCCAATAATTACCACTGTTGACATCGAGACAAGTGAGGTAGCCAGCTGGGTTAAAGGCATGTGTATCGATACAAACTGCGTAGGAGAGTATGCCTGGAATGTGTGTGCGCTGAGGAGTGTGACCACAGATGATAGTTTTGTTAGATTGGTGAGCCTTTAGCTCATTAAATCTTAGCCAGCAGAGTGTGCGAGGACGCTGCGCATCTAGGGGTAAGTCTGGGCTAGGCCCTGCATGGACGAAGATGAAATTCTCCGTTTCATGATAGAGTGGGCAATGCTCCATAAAGTCCCAGTATGGCTCAGGGATATCTAACAGGTCGCTATCAAACGAAGCTAGTGTCTGCACTCCGCCGTTGTTGATCCAGAGTTGGAAATCATAGATACTGGTGCGAGAGTCTTCCATCATGAGTTCATGATTCCCTTTGAGGGTGATGATATTGAGCGTCTCACGTTTCTCCATGATCCAGTCTAACACTTCCATGGAGTCTGGCCCTCGATCTATGTAGTCACCTAAGAAAACAATCTGATCCTCTGGAGTGAATTTAACGTCATCAGCCAGAGCGATAAGAGCATCGAGACAACCATGAACGTCACCTATGACGAGTGTTCGAGTAGATTGGTGTTTTTTTGGGTTTTTAGTATTGCTCATCTAGGGTGTGAAAGGTTTAGAAGATTTCTTGAGGAATCTATAGTAGATTAGAGAAACGGTCGAAACAAATCTCATTCTATATGGGAAAGTGAATATAAAATATAAAGAGGTCAGTTCTAAAATTTCTCCATAGAGGACGACTAGTCCTTCTCATTTAATGCAAACTTGGCTAGAGTTTCTTTATGAAGTCGATTTGGAATGAAATTAGTGTGTTTAATGTGTGCAAGGGCGGTGATGAATTGTCCTTTGTGCAGAGGTTAGCGAGGGAGAATGCTTGGTCTCAGGGCTATGCTCAGAGAATCTATCAAGAGTATTTGAAATTCATCTACTTAGCTGCGACTTCAGATAGATCCGTAACACCTTCTGATGATGTAGATCAGGCTTGGCATCTACATCTCTGTTACTCGGATTCTTATTGGAATGATCTGTGTAAAGATATACTAGGTAGACCTCTGCATCATGGTCCGACTAAAGGAGGTGAAGATGAGAATGTTAGATTTAGACAGCAATATGAAGAGACGCTAGATTGTTATGCCAAAGAGTTTTCGGTGGATGCTCCAGAAGACATTTGGCCTAGTGCTGATATTAGGTTTAATGGTAAAAACCAATTTGTTCGATTAAATAGGAATGATGTTTTTGTAGTTAAAAAGAAGAATGCTTTTCTACTAGGAGGAGCTGCACTTACGACACTGTTGTTTAGTAGTTGCGGGAATTTGATCGATGGAGCAATGGACGGGGAGCTTAAAAGTATTCTTATTGTTGTAGCATTGTTCTTAGTCGCTCGGTTTATCTTGAAAAAGATATTCGGATCTGGTGGCGGCGGTGGACGAGGCGGGAGTGCTGGTGGCGGATTTTTTAGTAGCGGCTGTAGTAATGATAGTGGGTGTAGCAGTGGCTGCGGAGGTGGTTGTGGTGCTTAGAAAGCTCTGTTGAGGGCGATCATTAATCCATTTTGTTGGCAAATTTCTCAAAGAGATAATCGATTAGATGTTGTCAATTGAGTCAAACTCTTGATAAATTAGGAAAATTTTTATTCTGATGAACTATTACACACTTAAAATTCTACTCTACGAAATCGAACCTCTCATCTGGCGCAGGATCAAAATCTCTGGTGAGGCTACCTTTGCGGAACTTCATAAGGCTATCCAGAATGCGATGGGCTGGGAGGATAAGGAGCTGCATGAGTTTCGCTACGGCAAAGGCAAGAATCTAATTGATGTGATCGCAACTCCAGATCCTGAGATCATTGTGGGGGGCGAGTTTCAAAATGAAAATGATCTTACACTGGATACATTCTTTAAGCGTCGTCGTGTGAATACGCGTATGCTTTATCGCTATGATTTTACGGAAGACTGGGTGCATGAACTCACTTTTGAATCGAAGGTAGATGAAGAAGGTGGTGAGAAGGTTGTTTTGTTAGAGGGCGAGAGAGCTTGTCCGCCTGAAGATTGTGGTGGGTCATGGGGCTATAAAGATGCTTTGGAAGGAAATATCGAGTGGATGGATGATGATTATGATCCAGAATTTTTTGATGTTTCTAAAGTGAGGTTTGACTAAGCAAATTGTTAGATTAGTATCGCTACTAAGATGGAAGTTGAGTATCGGACTATTTATTATAGTCGCTATTTCATGACCATATTACCTCCTAAAGAATAATTAATGAAAACTAGAGATAAAATACTGCAGTCCGCTTGGAAACTATTTGCTGAAGAAGGGTTTGAAGCTGTTTCTGTAAGGGATGTGACGAATCATGCAGATGTGAATCTGGCTTCCGTTAGTTATCACTTCGGTAGTAAATCTGGTCTGATTCAAGAAATTATAGCAATGGCTCTCGTTCCGTTAAATAGACAACGAGTTGTGCTGCTCAAGCAAGCAGGAGATGAGGCTGGTGGCGTAGAAAATGTTTCACTTCACGGAATAATCGAATGCTTTGTTAAACCGATAGTCGAGCCAGAAGCGTATGGTGGGAGTGCTAGTATGATAGCACGGCTGATCGCTCGTTATCTCATCGATATAGAATATGATGTCCCTGACAGTGTGATGGAGGCATTTTCCGACGTTTATAAAATATTCGGCACAGCCATTCATGCTCAGTGTCCTGATATAGAGCCGAAAGAAGCATTGGAGAAAATGATCTACTCAACAGGGGCTATCTTTATGTATCAGGCCTTTTCTGGGCAAGCGACTAAAGCGACAAGTGCAAGATACAACTTGAATAGTGACGATTATCTTGATTCTGCTGTGAAGTTCTGTGTTGCTGGATTTAGCTCTTAGATTTCGTCCTTTATCTTAAAATACCAACGGAAGTAGTTTACTAGGTGTGCTTTAATTTCTTCACCAATCAGGTAGATACATGGGATCATTACTAGTGTGATTGCTGTGGCGAAGACAATGCCGAAGGCTAGAGATACTGCCATTGGGATAAGGAATTGAGCCTGAATAGATCCTTCAAACATCAGTGGCATCAATCCAGCAAAGGTCGTGATGGAAGTAAGTATGATCGGTCTGAAACGTCTAGCTCCAGCGGCAAGAACAGCGTCTTTTAGAGCAACACCTTCAAGGCGTTTGTTGTTGATGTAGTCGACCATGACAAGGGAGTCATTCACCACAACACCAGCTAAGGCTAGTATGCCGAATAGGCTTAATGTTGAGAAGTCTATACCCATAACACCATGACCAATCACTGCGCCAATATAGCCGAATGGAACAGCAATAAGAACATACAATGGCTGCATGAAAGATTTAAACGGTATGGCTAACAAGGTGAAGAGTGCTAGCCCGAGACCGACCATGAGTATAAGCATGCGCTCATCTTCTGCTTTTTTATCAGCCACAACACCTTTGTATTTCCATGAAACACTAGGATAGATCTGAGTGACTTCATCCATCTTAGCAGAGATCTCAGGAACCATGGCTAAGAGTTGGTTCACGTCTGTGACTGAGGAGTTGATATCGAGAATTCTGTATCCGCCTTCTCGCTTGATATATGGAGGAGTTTCTTCTTCTACAAGATTTACAAACTGGCTAAAGGCTGCTGTTTGTTTTTCAGCGTTGTTAGATTGCTTAGGAATGCTCAGGCGCAGAGTGTCGAAAGTGTGTAATGAGGTGCGTATGGACTCAGGTAATCTGAGCATCACATTGATCTCATCTTCGCCTCGTTGGATCTTCTGAAGCCGAGTGCCGTAGAAGGCTGTGCGGATCTGCTTGGAAACATTGTCTTCAGTGAGTTGTGAGTTTTTTGCGATCGACTTGAGCTTTAAGCGTAACTCTCTGCGACCTTTTTGTTCATCGATATTAGGGTAAAGGAAGATCGGGTTTTCTTGCATCCATTGCTGCATGATGTTGGCCACCTTAAGCTTGGCTTCTTCATTGCTGCCTCTTAATTGAATTTCTAAACCATCATTTTTTTCACGATGTTTTCCTTCGGTTTTGTCTCCTTTGATATTGAAGCTCTGAGCTCCTACTACGTCTCCTACTTTGCTACGCCAAGCTTCGACAATTTCTTGATTAGTAGGGCCAGGTTCACTGCGTAGACTCGGTGGGGTAATCTCTACCATTACGTAGCCTTTGGTCTCATCATCTGAACCCCATTTATAGTGACCTCCAGTGTTAGTGATAATTTTTCCAATTAGGCTTTTGCCAGTTTCTGGATCAGTGAATTCACCGCTCAAGGATTTTATGCAGGCTGTTATATGCTCCACCCGGTCTCTAGTTGTATCTAGATCAGATCCTTCTCTCATTTTTAGGCGAGCTTGGAGGAAGTAACGATCCACTGAGGGCATGTGCTTCGTTTTGAGTCGGTTGTTTTTGTAGCTCAGAGTGAGTGCAAAAATTACTAGGAAGGCGACAAACACAGCATAGCGATAGCGTAATGCAAATTTGAGGAACGGTTGGTAAAATTTATCAACAAAGAGGTGCATTCCGTCAGAAATTTTACGTTGTATTCTGGCGATAATGTTAGGCTTCTCGGGAGTTTTCTTTAGATGCTTAAGGTGAGCGGGGAGGATGAATTTAGACTCAATGAGTGAGAATATTAGCACTGGAATTACTACGAGAGGGATCTGTTTTGCCATGTTGCCCATGTAGCCATCTACAAACATGAGTGGGACAAACGCAGCAATAGTAGTGATGACTCCGAAGGTGACGGGAGTGGCTACCTGCTGAGTGCCGACGACTGCTGATTCGTAAGCTGAGAGCTGACCTTGGCGGAATACTGAGTAGATGTTTTCACCTGTGACGATGGCGTCATCGACTACGATACCGAGCACGATGATGAAGCCGAAGAGGCTCATGTTATTAATAGTCACACCCATGAGATACATACAGATACATGCACCAGCAAAACTGATAGGGATACCCAGTGTAACCCAGAAAGCAACTGATGGGCGGAGGAATAGACCGAGCACGATCATGACTAAAATAGCTCCTTGGATCAGACTGACGATGAGGGTTTTGATGCGGCCTCTGAGGCTTACTGAGTCATCATCCCATGAGGCGACTTTGATGCCGACGGGGAGGTTACTCTTAGAACGTTCGATGTAGTCATGAACTAGATTTGCTGTATCTAGAGCGTTCTCTCCATCGAGACGATAGACGCTGATAAGGATGGCATTTTCACCATTGAAGCGAACCTCTTTGGTAGCAAGTTCAAAGCTATCTATGACATTGGCAACATCCTCTAGACGTATTTCAGAGCCTTGGTTTGTCTTGATCGAGAGCTTGCGGAATTCATCACCATAGTAGGCTTTGTTCGATGATCTGATGCTAATTTTTTCTCCATGGTTCTGTATGGTGCCAGCAGGTAGATCCACTGAGCTACGTCTGATCCCTTGAGCTACATCATCAAAGGTGAGGCCGTAGGCATTGAGCTTTTCTGGGATGAGCTCGATACTAATTTCTCTCGTCTTGGAGTTACTAATTTTAACCTTAGAGATACCTGGGACAGCTGAGAGATCGTCTCTGACTTTGCGTGCAGCGTTGATAAGATCTTCTTCTGGGAAATCACCGTAGACCGCAACACTGATCACATCTTTCCAATGAGCTGTGTCAGGGATATAAACTCTAGGCTTTTCAGATTCATTTGGGAACGTAGTAATGTTCTGAAGCCTTGATTCAATATCAGTTTTGAGTTGTTCTAGGTCAGCCCTGTCAGCCGCATCTATTTCCATGTGGACTTTACCAGTATAGGAATAGGATGAAATGTTGGCTATGCCTGAGAGGTTTTCTAGTGCTTTCTCGATGGGCAGGACAATTTGTTTTTCTACATCTTCAGGAGAGCCGCCTTTTAGTTCACCTCTGATATTAACTTGTGAAAATTTCAAGCTCGGTTCGACCTCAACGCCTAACTTTTTGAGAGCCAGAAATCCGCCCACGGCAAGGATCACTAACATGAGAACGTTAGCTGCGACGTGATTTTTAGTGAACCAGCGGATCATAGTTTAATAGTAGAGATAGAACTCAAGAGTTGCTGTTATGTTGCGCAGCCCAGTAATCTAAGCGTTCTTTGATGCGTTTTTCCAGACCGTTTTCTGTAGGATGGTAGTATTGTCTGCCTTCTGGGAGATAGGCCTGTGGGACGTAGTTGCCTTCAAATGAATGGGAATAATGGTATTCTAGTTCGGTGTCTTTAGTGCCTGAGGCGGATGCTAGTTTTTTACGAGTAGGAGTGCGGAGGTGAGCAGGCACAGCTAAAGTTTTACCATGCTCTACATCAGCCATAGCTTCATTTAAGGCTGCGTAGGCGCTGTTAGATTTAGGTGCTGTGGCTAGGTAGACAGTGGCATGTGCGAGAGGAATACGGCCTTCAGGCATTCCTAAGAATTCAAATGCTTGCTGCGCATCCATGGCTACTCTGAGACCATTCGAGTCAGCTAGACCGATGTCTTCACTGGCAGAAATGACCATGCGTCTTGCTATGTAGCGTGGATCTTCACCGGCGACTAACATCTTTGCCAGCCAGTAGAGAGCTGCATCAGGGTCTGAACCGCGGATGGATTTGATGTAGGCGGAAATGGTATCGTAGTGCGCATCACCAGTGGCATCGTAAACGATGGCCTTTTGCTGGATAGACTCAGCCGCAATATCGAGGGTGATTGTGATTTCACCTGACTTGCCACTTGGCGTTGTTAGGGCAGCTAGTTCTAGAGCTGTTAGAGCCTTTCTGGCATCACCGTCTGACTTTTCAGCGATGTGGCGTAGGGCGTCTTTATCCGCTACGATGTTCTCATCTCCTAGACCATTCTCTTTGTCTGAAATTGCTCGTTCTAGTAGTATGATGAGTTCCTCTTCGGAGACTGACTCTAGCTGAAATATCTGCGATCTAGAGGTGAGGGGAGAGTTGATGTAGTAGTAGGGATTATGCGTTGTGGCTCCTATAAAGCGGACTGTGCCACGCTCTATGTGTGGCAGAAGCACATCCTGCTGTGACTTATTGAAGCGGTGGATCTCATCGATGAAAAGGATGGTGGTCTGGTTACGCAGTTGTTTCCATGTGCGAGCTTGAGCGATCTTGTCACGTATTTCGCTGACGTTGGATTCAACACCATTGAGCATCTCGAATCTGGAGTTGGTGCTCTGAGCGATGACTGTGGCTAGCGTTGTTTTGCCAGTGCCAGGAGGGCCGTAGAAGATGAGGGAGGAGAAGCGGTCGGCATCGATCGCTCGTCGCAGGAGTTTGCCTTCGCCTAGAATGTGTGACTGCCCAGCGATCTCTTCGATACGAGTAGGGCGCATTCTAGCGGCCAGCGGAGTCGAGTGCTTGTCTGCGTCTTGATCGTTGAGTTCAGTTTTGTTACCTTGCTCAGAGCCTTCTGGGAATAGTCCGTCCATGTTAGAGGTTTTTGAGCTTCTCGATACGCTGTTCTTGCTCATCTAGAATGAACATACTGCGTTTGAAATCGATGAGTGATTCTAGTTTAGTAGCTTCCTGACGTGATCGCTTGTCGATTTGTAAGACCATCTTACCCATCTCGACACCGGGGATCTCTGAGACTAATGCTGGATCTGCGATACGTAGGATGAGGTCACGCACCTTCCACCATTTCTTGCGTAGCTCTACGTGCTCGATCTGTGAATATGGTAAAGAGATGGTAGCTACTTCAGCATTTCCGCCTCGGAATACATTGCCTCTGACTCGCCAGCTCAGCTCTACATGCTCAGCCATAAATCTGATTTT
>CAKZNV010000023.1 GCA_937132085.1 uncultured Rubritalea sp.
TTATTAGGCCTTGGGCTGATAAAGGTTAGACTCGAGCTAGTAATCTCAAATTACAAATCTCAAATTTCCAATGAAGTGTAGGCGGACATTCAATATTAGAAAAACGGACAGAGGTTTTAGAAACTTCCGCTGTCCATATTAGAAATGCGACCAGCTTGCAGAGTGATAGCATTTGAATTGCAGAGGAACAAGTTTAACTAAACCTTCAGAAGTCGGCAGTGGTATTTCTATCCAATCAGTAGCCCATGAGTCATCATCACCAATAACACCTGCCCCGATCCATTCTACCGACGACTCGCTGATCTCTACCCCGTCACCATCTTCTAATCGGTATTCAATTTTGTAATATGTGCCTTCAAAATCTGTAGGTATAGTGAATCTAAATCTAGCCACCGTCTGTTGACATGGATGATAATGGTAGAAATAACTGCCTGCTGTGTGCCTACTGATCGCTGTGGAGATGTCTAACTCTGATTGAGCTGTCCCAACCACCCAATCAGCTTCCGTAGGGATCACAGCCTTTGTAGTTAATTCAGCTACCATCTCTGCCTCCGTGATAGGATTAGTGCGAGTCATCTCGTGTGTAGAAGTATCATCGCTAAAGTAAAAAGGATTAGTATTGTTTCCAGACAACGAAATAGAGGCACTACCTTCAGGGAATGACACATTGCCAGCCATAGCTAACGTCCATGATGACTTCAATTCACCAGCCACAACATTCGTCATATCGCTAGCCGCAGTATATTCTTCAGTGTAGCCAGTGAAACTCACTTGAGCCGCAGCTGACACTGTTTCATTTCTCGTCTGCCAAGGATCTTGCGTCCTGTCAGTCACTATCAATTCTTGATCGGCATTTGGAGGGGTCACACTGACCACGTTCTCGATTGAAGCTCCCGAGGTGATTACATGCTGAGCAGCGTCTGGTAGTGGATCTGAGCTAAGATAGCTAATCACCTGATCTGTAGTTGAATTATATGTCTTATCAAATTTCAGATTCGCCTGAGGAGTAGTGTTATTATTTCCGTTCGTAGTCACATCACCAGTTGTGCTCACTTTCCACTCTCCAGTCGCCCCGAAGAACAAATCCCGATTGATAGGCCATGTCTTTTCTCCTCCGACATTTACACTGGCATTTTTATATAGCACCGCTCCATCTTTGAAACCTAAAAATCTATTGTGAATCACCACCTTTTGACTCTCTACACTCGGCTCAGGACACACCACTTCACAGCAACATCCTAGATCCTCTCTCGTGCGTCTCGTGTCTCTACTCATAGCCTAAAATGATCCCGTTTTACCGTTACTGCACATCCTCACATGATAGCTCCCGCAGCCGTCACGATTCCACTTTGGAGTGCCATTATCATCAGTCCAGGTCCCCAGTGCTTTTCTGTGTTTTCCTGTCAGTGACGCAGGTGTGAAATTATCATCATCAGGCACGCTTCCACCTTGCTTGATCTCTGCCGATGTCATGCTACCACCAGTCAGCAGCACACCGTCTTCAACTTCAGCTGTCCAGCTCACCTCGATATAGAGATGTTCACCAACAAGCGGGGTGATATTCACCTTCTCAATGAACTCATTTGAGCCACCTCCATAGACATAACCTGGTCTAATTTTGAACTTCCCAGCATTGTCAGGATCTGGCAACAAATCACCAAGAATACACTCCTCAGCAGCACCGTCTCCACCTCCGCCCACACGGTTAAATTTTGCCACACTCGTAGCACCTCCACCACCCACACCTTCAATCACTGGTTTATCGCTTCTGAGGTTATGCGAGAAATCATTTATTCGAGTCGCTCTGAGCCGCTCTCGCAGGTCATTTGCACCGAGCTGTTCAGCCGTTCCATAGTTCAGATTCACCTCACCTGATGCCACATCATAAGACACTGATTGGATCGCCTCATTCATAGTCGACCAGGCACTCTCTCCGTTCGTGAAATTTATACCCTTCCCGAGCGAGGCCACCGCCTGCACTTCCACAGCTTTTAGCAGTAGAGTTCCAGTGAATCTCCGCTGATTAAATTGCTCACGAAGCTGTGTTGCTATACCGTCAGGAACAGGCTCATTCAGATCGAATGAAACGATCCTAGTATAGTTATTAGTGACAGCATTTGTCCCCATCACTTCTCCGATGAAATTAGCAGCTAAATACTCATTACCATTGAATGTTTTTGGCAGGTTAAAAATCTCCTCAAAGCGAGCCTTCAGACCCTCATCTGCGATGGCTTCCAACTCACTCACTTTCACCCCGATAGTTGCCGTCGCTCGCACCATTCGATATCGCTTTCCCGCCCACTCAGGAAGCGCACCATCTATGATCTGATTTGCATACTTTGTTGCATCGAGAGAATGCTCTACTGGATCCATTTGCAGAGGTGAGACATTCGGGTTAAGTGCAGGGGGTCTTTCGATGCCATCATCCACTACTTTCACCGTATGCTTTTTGACTGCCTTAGCCGCATTATCAGCATCCGCTATCCTCAGGAATGCCACCAGCTCAGCCTCGCCATATTCATCCGCTATATTAGCCAGCTCAGGCGTCTCAGCGATCCACCATTTTAGCTGATCATCATGCTCCGCATCATCTTGAGGTATAGGCTTAGTCACTACTCTAGCATACTCACTCTCGAAGGCCGCTCCATTGAGTCCTATTGTCTTCACCACCACATCCACACCTTCCGTCTCACCAGCACTATCTATGATTGGGAATGTATAGTTTTTTCCCTCCACTGATACAGGGATTTCATACTTGATCACCACACCACGCACACGCTCGCTTTCCAGCTCTTCGATATCGTGGCCAGCTATGACATTAGCAGCATTGATGTCATAGCTCAGAGACTCCATCTCGCTTCTCAGCTTCAGGTTAGCTGTTGGCGGATTCACCGTGTTATCTATCCAGAAGACATACTCAGGCATCAGCCTCATGATAGCTCTGATCAGATCACCACACATCTGATCCTCATAGCTTGCACGAAACCACTTAATCCCAGATGCAATACTCCCCACCGCAATATCCACTCCCACACTTTCAGCATATTCCACCACCTTTTTGATCCTATCACCGAGCAGCTCATCAGCTTCAAACTGCGCAGTGCCTACCATGAAATCCTCAGTAGTCACCAC
Organism: uncultured Rubritalea sp.; assembly: GCA_937132085.1. Classification (GTDB taxonomy): domain Bacteria; phylum Verrucomicrobiota; class Verrucomicrobiia; order Verrucomicrobiales; family Akkermansiaceae; genus Rubritalea. The sequence goes on from CAKZNV010000023.1 coordinate 3,133, forward strand.
TGCGAAATCATCAGTAGTCGCCACACTTACAGCAAATGTTTTTTCCTCTTGATACACCGTTCTATCCAGCTCGTCGAAGGCATCCAGTATCGAATAACTCACACCCTCAGAGCTTGGGCTAGCACTCCTAGGATTCCTCCGCCGTTTCCCTTTGAATACTTGTTGCCCATCCAGCGTTAGAGTCACAGCTGCATTATGAGCTAGCTCAGCAGGGGCAGCCACCGTGTAGTCCTCTTGCACTACCTCTAGCGTAAGCACGCTCGCATTCAGTGCTTGATCAGTCCAGCTTGCCACCGTTACTCCCAGTTCTTCAGGAGTCTTATTATTGATTTTCCAGCCCATTAGATTTAGTTTGTTCTATTGTTTTTATAGAGTTGTTGAAATTTCTTTAGCTCCGCATCCACCGCTTTCACCTTAGCGTCCTGTGCTTGCAGCCTAGCCTTTTGTGATTGCAGCGCACTAAGCACACCACTATCCAGATTACCACGGCTCTCGGCGGATTTGAGCACCTTCTCTAGCATCTCTATGACGGCCTTCATTTCCTCACTATCAGTGCCATTCGTATTAGCAGATTGAGCCGCTGTCACTCGGTCTTTGAACTTAGATTTTAGACCAGGCACTCCACCCAGAGTTTCTAGCGCAGACCCCACCGTTCCACCCGCTTTTTCTGTTTCACTATCCAGCTCATTTTTCAGCACCTCACCTTTCTTTTTAGTGCGCTTATTTTCGCTGGTTTTGAAATCTCGCTGGCTGTTTTCAGTATCTTTTCTCTGTGTAAAACGACGGTTAGATTCACCTCGGAAATTATCGACTAAACCTTCCCGCTGGTCTTTGAGCTTTTCATCCAAAGCTTCTACTCTTTCTTTAGCTTTAGCCATCGCCGTAAAGAAACCAGCTGCACCACCATCTATGCCAGCTGATTCAAGATTCTTAATAAGCTTTTCAATACGTGGTATTTTCTCTTTAAGCTTATCTAACTTTGCTTGCTCAGCATCACTGAGACCATGCTCAAAAGCCTTCTTATTTATCAACCCTTGTTTCTCTGCTTTCAACTCATTCAAAGCACCTTCACCAATAACTTTATTGCCAAATTTACCTTGCCCTAGCCCTTTGAGCTTTCTCACTTCATTCGCCGCATCTTTATGATCTTGTTTAGTGAGATTGATCTCTGCTTTTTTCTTCTTCTGAGATTCTCGGAATCTAGCCTGACGCACACTCTCTTTTTTAGCCTCAGCCTCTTGATTAATTGCAAATTTCTTCTGTTCAGCCTTTGGATCTTCATCATCCACAGCATCGAGCTTTTCTTCTTTATCAGCATTGATTTCTGCGAGCTTTCTATCAGCTATAGCATCGATTAACTTTGCTCGTTTCTCTAGAGCTCTATTTCCATCTCGCAGGAAATCGCTAATCATCTTCTCTCGTTTAGCTGTGCGTTCTTGACTCTCATTGTAGCTTCTCTGAGTTTCCGCAGCCTCCCTGAATACCTTATTTGCTTTTTCTCGCTCTTTTCGCATTTGCGCTAACTCACGAGCTGCCTTTTTTTCCACCTTAGCCAGCTCCCTTTGAGCCGCCGCTAGTTTCTTCGTAGCATCGATCCATGAGCTAAAAGGACTCAGACCTATACGCATTTTATCACCCACGCCTTTGAAGCTCTGACCCACTTTGCCAAGCCACTGCACTAAGCCAGCTCCCTTGCTACCTGTCAGCTCCATATCATCGCCGAAGCTCTTCATTTCATCACCATAAGCAGCTATCTTATCAGTGCCTTTAGCTACTACTCCACCTATTAAGGTAATGCCTTTGTAGACCAGCCCAGCACGCCCGAGCATCTTACCCATTTTCAGCAGCTTAGGATTATTCTTCTTCAGCGTCTTTCCCAGTTTACTGACCTTAGCTCTGAACCTATCCACCTTATTCCCTGCACCTTTATATTTACCGATAGTGGAATCATCTACCTGAGTGATCTTAGCTCTAGGCTTCGAGCGATCTTTATAGAATTCAGCATCGACTTCAGCTTGCTTTTGTATCTCCGCCGTTTTCTGTTTTTCCACATCGAGCTGAGCGTCAGCTAATGTTTTATGCTCTCGGAGTGAAGCTAGTTGTTGCTCTTGTATGGCTTTCTGATTCTTATAAATTTCTTCGAGTTCCTTCGCAGAGACTCTGAGCTTTTCAGCTTCAGCATAGCGACCATCAGCACTAGCAGCTCCACTTGCTTCATTGAGTTCACGGATTTTAGCGAGAGTATCTTCAGCATCTTTTCCTGCTTGCTGAGTAGACAGCCCTACCTTCTTAATTGCCTCCTCAGTCTGCTCAGCTCCATCGCCACTCTTAGATGTATCGATGTTTATTTTGTAATCTTTATCCGCCATAATACTAAATTGCTGTCACAATCTTCCCTCCATAAACCGTGTAGCTGAATGCCACCTGAGAAGCGAACAGCTCATCACTCTGCACTGGCTCACCAGTCAGAGCACAAGCCTCCACATACATCGCCGCCTGTGTCTCCACCTGCACTCTCAGTTTACCTTTACCGAGCGTGTCCAGAGTCTGCATATGAGTGAGTTCAAACTGCCGAGCCAGATAAGCATTAGCGAAGCTATACACCCTATCAAATGTCACCACCCTCGGCACATTACCACGCACGAACACCGCTGCATGTTTAGCCCTAATCAATGGCACTACCTCTACCTCTTGTGAGCCTGAGAAAAGAACCTCAGAGAACACATCATCACCGAACCCCACCAGCGGCAGAGCACTGCCAACAGTAGGTTCAAAATCGAGTTTATGGAGTGAGCAGAGCATCTAATCTATCCATTTAGCCTTATAACCAGCCGCCACTAACAACCCAAAATCCTTTTGAGCCTGATCAGTTAGATGCACATGCACAGGCTCGGTCTGCTTGCGAGGCAATGCTCGCGTGTCTATCAATAATCGATTAACTGGATCTGCATCAACAAAATTTCGCTGGATTTTACGGATCTCAAAAATGCGACCCAGTCGACTGCTATTAACCACGGCACCATCTGACCACTGACAACACTGAGGATGCTCACCTGCATCGTCACTCACGGCTAATACTGTTGATCCTTGCTTCACCTCCCATTTTTCCGCATCATTTTGAGTGAGGGTTAAAGCATCTTTTGTCCAGCTAGGAGCCTCAGCATCCACCGTGTAATTGTTAATTACCCACACACCATTGACGAGAGCATTAGCATGTCCACTAACGGATAAATTAGCCTGAGCGGCTTGTCCACTCCAGCTAACACCATACCAAATCTGACCAATAATAGAGCGCAATGGAGTTTGTGAGTCTACATCTGATGCGATAAAACTATCACGATCCTCTAAAAATTGAGCGTAAATATCGACATAAGATTGCTCAGCCGTATTGCTCTCGCCATGCATCCACACCTCCACAAGCGAGAGATTTAAGATGCTCAGTAATCCACCGATCAGAGACTTGTGGTTACGATATACAGCATCATAGTTAATAGATCTCTTGCCATCATCTATCCAATAAGTTGAGTATTGTCCGCCATAGCTATAAAACGCACCTAGCATGGCTAAAATTTCATCAGCCCCACCAAAACCATGTTTCCATATTTCTCGTTCGCTACTCGCCCAGCTATTGCTTTGACCACCAAAAACAAAAACAGGCAACTCATCTTCCGCACACTCCGACCTAAACAAAGTTGCAGCCGCAATAATGTGCACCATCGCTAGTTGTTGAGAGCTATAGTTACCAGGATTAAATAGGTGCAGCGAACCAAATTGTTTGCCTGTAAATCCAGACCCATCAGCGGCACCTCCACACACTGAGAATCTAACAGGCTTGGGATAGTCAGGCTGCACACCACCACCATTAATAGTAACATCTTGCCCACAAACTTGATTGATCACTACTGTAGAGGTCGTTGCTCCTGGCTCATAAAGATAACCGACTGTGGTTAAATTTCGTAACGATCTGGCGGTTGAATTATCACCAAAGGGCACAAACTTTGCTGGATCATTGCCAATATAACAGCGAGATAGATATCGGTTGCCGTATGCGCCCTCTAGGGATTGATTCAGAAATCGACTCGTGAAAGACGTGCCTGTCCCAACCGTCGTATAAATCAGTGGCTTAGCGAAATTAGCACTATCTTGAGCATCCACATTATACTGCTTAAAAAACGTGAACAGCATATAAGAGTTTACAGATGCATCTATACCTATCCCAAAATCTACACCATTAGTGCTAATACTGGCATTAGTATTGCCGTGGTTCACACCTACCTCATCCATCACTGCATTACCTACTAGCGCACATTTTGCTACTGTCTTATGAGCAGATGATCCCGTCATCGTCAAACCATCACCAAATATAGAGCCATGCGGAGTCATGATCACATCCGCCGCTAAAATCCCAATAGCATCCAGAGCCTCATAAAATGCAGCCACTTTATAAATACCATCATCAGTTGCCGCTGGTAATTGTTGGGCAGCATAATTGATAAACTTAGGCGATACCACATGCCTAGACTTAACAGCATTAGTAATAGCCACTGGCATCGCATCACTCAGAGCTAACACATCTGCCACACTAGCCGCTCCAATTCCCTCCGCTGTCACACCATGCGGATTATTCATATCCGCTATATGCGCATCCAGCTGGTTTTGCTGAGGTGAGCCAATCGTCGGCACTTGAGTCGGTGTAATAGGAGACGCCGCACTTACTGGCGTTCCAGCACTCGGAATAGGAAGTGGTGAAGACGCACTTACAGCTGGCGCATTGCCCCCGCTAGACGGTAGCACACCGTCTGCATCGCTCACTGGCGGAGTGTTATTTGGTGTGAAAATTGGATCGCTCATGATTTTTAAGTAGTTTGTATTTAGTAGAGAGTAGTTAGTAAAAAGGGAGCGCAGCACATCGCTGTGCTCCCTGAAGTTTCATCGTCCTAGCCCCATGACTATTGACCGATAACTATTGACGACAGCTAGGCTGTTATCGCCCAGTTGACAGAATTTCCATCAGCATAGAGTCGGGTGAACTCCAACTGAGGAGTCTGATATTGACCCTCGACGGCAGGCACTTCCTTCAGCTCGAAATAGCCCCAGTTGTCGATCACGTTGTGATCTTGAGCTAGATCGATGTCTCGGTTCTGCACCTTCAGCCATCCATAGATGCGCTCGGTGGAGTCCATGCCTGGTCGCTGAGCAGTGCCAGGTTCAATAGGATTCTCTACACCTTCAGAAAGACGCTCGATGAGTTCGTTCGTCTCCTCCAGAGTCAATGTGATGTATCTGCGAGTCGTCTTCTCACGCTTCTCATCCATGTAGGAATTTGTGCTAGGGTTGTAGCAAGTTTTAGCACCGTAGTCCTTACGGTCTTTACCTCGTTCCATCTTCTGCACACAAGTGATCTGCGGCCAGTTATCGATAGGGTCGACTGTCGGCTTAGCGAGTTCACTCACAGTTACAGGCACACCCACTCCACCACCATCAGGTAGCACAGTTCCAGATTCTACAAAGTAGGCTATACAGCCAGCTAGTAGAGGTTTAGTCATTGCAATTCTAGACATAATATTTGTTTTCTATTTGTTGTTTATTGTTAGATTCTTCGTTTCATTTTTTCGGGCTTCATCATGCTGGACCAATGACTCTTGACCATTGACCCATGACAGAGCCACAGGCTCTAAACCCCGATGATTTTACCCATCTTGAGTTTAACCAGGGTTTGAGCTTTCTTGAGCGGCAGATCACCTTTCCAGCCTCGTGAGACTTCGATCTGCCCAAGATCCACGACAGCCGCCGTCACCTCGAATTTCACCATCTCCGCTATTTCAGGAGCCGTCTTTGTTTTGCTCGTTCTTTTCGGAGCTGCTTGTTTTCTAGCCATAAGTTTTAGTTGTTAGATTTGATTGTGAGTGGTTTAGATCCCGAACGGTCGAGAAAGCTCGATGCGGGTGGCATACATTTCTGGATGCCCCACCTCATGCCATCGCTTGACTTGGAGTCTTGTGTTGCAGTGAGCATTCGGTTCAATGAGCAGGCCGTGTAGAAATGTCAGCACAGCCTCTTCTAGTTCTTGGATCGAGCGCACACCTTCCTTGCGTAGATACTTGATAGGATCCACGTAGAGCTCCACCATGTGAGTCACCTCGGCTTGTAGTTTCGTGCTAGTAGATTTAGAGGCGTCGCCAGCTCTCCCGAAGATGACCAAAGCGAGTCCGTCATTAAGCTTTGCTGTGTATTGCACCGTTTCGTCGATGCTCTTACCTTTGGTCTTATCTGGCTTAGTATTTAGCACGAAGACGCTGCCCCATTTTGTCACCTTGCCATTCTCATTCACTACGTCAGCAGTGAACTCAGGCAGATCTTCACCAGCGGCTATTGCTGCCTCTAGCTTCTCTTCGTATGTTGAATAGTTGCTCATCTTAGTTGTTAAATTCTTTATTTAGTTCTTCAGTGAAAAATCTCTCTATGAAAGCCAGCGAGTATTGCTCGATAGCTGTTCCCAGTGGTCGACGTGCTGGCATATTCACATGTCGGCTGTGAGCCTTTCTAGTGTGAGCTGCTATACTGAGTTCACCTCGGCCGAACGCATTCGGGTGCGTGTAGGCCGCTACGCTCTGAGCTGCTACTGATACCGTGCCGCTGAAGCCGAACTCATGAATCGCAAAATAGTTCACATTCGACCCCATCGCTATGCTCACTCGGCCGTCGCCATTCACGATCGGCTTCGTAGCTTCTAAGCTTCGCCTCAGTCTTCCAGATCTATCACCTAAGCGATTCTCAGAAACAGCAAATGGACCATTTCCTGTGAAGCGTTCTTGCTGAGCCTTAGCTATCACGAGCTGACCCATTTTAGCCATTGCTCGCACGAGTGGTGGAATCACGATAGAAGGCAGATCACCGACCATAATAGTCAATCTGTCTTTGCCTTTTTTCTCTAATGTGAATTCTACTTTCATCTAAATTTATACCGTGTCCTGTTATTTGTGTTTTCTGCTAAGAGTAGCGTCTATAAGGGTTTAAAATTTGCGCTACTATCGGGACGATCGTTAAAGCTGCTATTTCCATCGCATCGCCTTCAGCCTTCACAGCAGCATTGCGAAGCACATCAGTCGCCTTCACGATTGCCTGCACCTGAAGCACGAACGCATTGAGAATGTCAGCGGGTAGAGCGGTGGCTCCATCTGGCATTGCATTGCCATCATCCAGCCAGTAACCACCTGTGAAAGTCACAGCCATTCGCTCTCGGTAGCTTCCGAGTTGCTGAGTAAATTCTACTATTCCAGATGCATTGCCGATCGAGTAAATAGCGTCGGTCTTATCACAAGAGTTCTCCTTAGAGCTTACCTCCACCGCCAGCACTGACTCTACTGGATAACGAGGCAGAGCCACGCTCGCATGGTTTGCTTTATCGAGATAGATAGCGTCCACCTTGCGAGCAAACTGGCGATTGCAGTAGTGGTCAAACTGCACAGCCACAGCACTCCCGATGCGCTTGAGATCCTCATCCCATTCCGTATCGTTTTCCATCACGTCAGGAAAGATCTGACGTTTCAAATAATCTAGTGTGCTGAAGCCTGCGTTTAACATAATTTTAGAGTAGTTTGTATTTAGTAGCTAGTAGTTAGCCGAGGATCTCCACCAGATTGCTAAGCGCCATTGCACGCTCTGCGGTGACTTCAAATGAATCACCAACTGCATAAGACTCACTACCTTCGTAGATTGGAGCCAGAGCTTTCACCGTGACCATTTCTGGAGCGTTTTCTACTGGTGGAGTTGGCGGCACTGGTGGAGATTCATTTTCCCCTGCAGGCGGAGTTTCCTTCTCTTCAGATCCACCTTCCACGACACTTGCAGTGTCCGAAGTCTGGTCAGCTTCAGGAACATCATTTTCAGGCTGTTCACCCGCTTCATTTTGCTTAGCTTCTGCCTCAGTCTCTTCAGCTACAGCTTTAGCTTGAGCTTTTCTAGCATCAGCCAGCATTACTTCTAAATCTGGATGGCTTGTCGCCTTCGTCGCTTTGATTCCTAGTAAATCGAGTTCGTTGATGATGTCTTTTTTAGTCATAATTCAGTTTGGTTATTGGTTAGTTTAAAATTCGCTCAATACTGGCCACCTCAGTATTGAGATGACCAGAGGTTGAACAAACTGCTAGCTACTAAGCAGCAGGTAGAGTTAGCACCGCATGTGATGATGCTTTTTTAAGCTTGGCAGCTGCTCTAGCACGGCCACGGAAGACAACCATATCTTCGAGGAATTTAGCCTCAGCAGAGGTGGCAATATCCAGATCCTTACGGAGCATGACAGCCATGCCTTTAGGATCTCCAAATGTGCCGATCTTCGCACTAGCACCTTCAGCATTCGGAGCCACATGTGAGAGCTTCACAGGATAACCAAGAATGGAACCGATAGCACTCAAGCTAGGAGCATCTGTCGCTGGCAGGAAGATAGAACGTCCGTTGCCATCCTTCACGCCAAGAGCTCTAACAAGCTGCTGAGGATTCATTGTCCAGCAACAACCAGGTTGTTCAAGAACAGTAGGATCTACCGCAAGCAGAACCTTGATGAAATCATCAACTGTCAGATCTTTCACTGCCAATCTACCAGCCGTAGCCACTGCCTGTGTGCCACCTGTGAAGATGCCAGTATATCCACCATTAGCTCCATCGTTTGTGCCGTCAGATGCTATCGCCATGTAGTCCATACGCTTAGCAGTCGCATTAGCAAACTTAGGCAGAATCAAACCAGAGAGATCGATCTCACTATCTTCGAGAGCTTCAGTAGTCACTGAGATCCAGCCGAGGATTTTCTTAATCGCAGCAGATACCATGCTCCCAGTGTAATTAGCCTCGGCAGGCGCAATACCGTCACCGACGAAGAGCATTTCTGGATCAGAATCATCTACAAGAAGACGAGTCGTTCTGGTAGAAGCTGGAATCACGTCGAACATTCTCCACAGTCCATAGTTAGCGATGAGGCTATAGAGTTCAGTGTGCAGACGATCTTGTAGATAGTCTTGACCAGGAGCCGTAGTAGAGCTGACGCTCTTCTCTTGATAATCCTTGAAGGCTTTCGCCTGATCATCATTTAAAGCGATGCCGCTGTTACCAGATTTAAGTGTGCCACGGATGATGCCATTCACAGTATTTTTCATCTCCTCATCATTCTGAATAGTCTCAAGTGGTGAGCCATAAGCTTGCTGCTTAGTAGTAGCCACTTTCATTTGAAGCTTCTTCATTTGCAGAGTCACATCATTTATTTGAGATGGCAGACCATTGAAGTCTTTCACCTGCTTAGCGAAATCTTCCGCCAGCTTTTTACCTTCAGCATCAATATCAGTGATCTTTTTCTCGATCTCATCAAATTGATCCTTGGTCTTTTTGATGCCGCCTAGCACCTTATCCTGAAAAGCCTTTTCAGAAAGTGTCGCAGATCCGCCACCTCCAGGATTATCAGGATTGAATTCTTCTCGCAGTCCACAGAGTGCGCCCAGCATTAACGTGTATTTAAGTAACATAATTTATTTTTGTTTTTGGTTATTGTTAGATTGCCTCACTATTGAGTGAGATCGCTTAGTTGTTTGATGAATGAGTCTCTATTCGCTGCGAGCTTCTCGACTTCTACTGCGCTAGCTCGCTTGCGTGCAACAGTGCCTGATACGATCTTCTGATCATTCAAATTTTTCCGATAGACCCTGTTCATTTCTAAACCGATCATCGCCTTTAAAGCAGGGGTGCAGTCTGGACTATCGACAGCCGTTGCAGCCTTCTGAAGAAAATCGAATTCATCGTCTCCTCCGAAGCCGCACTCATCGAGTAGCTCATCACTGACCACTCCATCATCATAAGCCTTCGCCAGTGCATTCGGATTGCTCCCTATGACCACTGCCGACAGCTCATACTGTTGTTGCTCAAAAAATATGCGTCGCACCATCGCTGCCTCTTCAGCGGTGATTCCAGCTTCCTTGACTGCCTCCGCCCAGTTATCGGAGTGTCGCCATGCCTGACGCTCTGCATAGAAGCCGACAGACACCGCTTTAAGATAACCAGCCTCTGTCATGCGGAATCCTAGCTTCGCCATCTTGTTTTCTTCCACATCGATTGCCCACTGCACTTGCTCAACGAGCTTGCCGTCTATCACGTCTGCTGAGATCACCTTGCCCAATTGATCATCAATCGACCAAGAGTTGTGACTGTTGATGAAAGGAGCGTTCTTTCTGAAACGGTCAAATTTCCAGCCTTTGGAAAGCACTATTTCACGATGTGAATCCAGTGTTTCATCACTGGCCACATACTCCACTATGCCTTTTTTCTCATCGATCACTTTCACCTCTGGATGAAGCGTTCTACGAATTCCTTTGTTTTTATCGCTCATGATTTTATTTGTCTGATTTGATAACACCTAGTGCCACTGGTGGCTGAGTAGCTCCGCTGTAAATAGTGAGAGCTATCTTTTTAGTTTTGATGATCTCGGCTAGATCCTCATCATTGAGTTCCCAGACCGAGGTGCAGCTCTTACCATCTGTGAAGATTGGTAGATTCATCACTTCCTCACTGGTCATTCCTTGCGGAGCTCCTAGCACTTTGTTGCATTCTTTAAATCCTGTTGGTGTCATTTCCTTGTCTTTCTAATTTTCACTTTTACCTTTGATCTTTCCCCTTATTCACCCAGATCGGCCACCGAGACGCATCTACAGTTGATCACTTCCTCAGCACTTCCTTTCGGATCAGCTGGGTGCAGCAGAGCATCGTTACCCACTACAAAATGTTCATCGATAGGGATCACTTCACCGTTCACCTGCTTGTGAGAATCCCGCACGCTGTCATCACTGGCCGTGATCCACTTCTTATGAGTGATGCCAGCTTCCTGCATTGTGAGGTAGCGGCCTTGCTCATAAGCGACTGCTGTTTCAGTCACAGCGATGCGACGAGCTCGTGCTTTCGAGATATCATTAAATTTGTTCCTGATTCGATTAGCCAGCTCATCAATAGAGTCTCCAGCATCGATGCCTTCAGAGATCAATTCACGAATCTCATGCCAGATCTCCGTGCTAGTCCTGGATAACATGTTCTGGCGGTTCTGAACCACAGACTCCACAGCTGCTGTCGGCAAGCTAACAGCCTCTTCTAGCTCCAGCTCATCAGTCACTAGTTGCCCACCAGCTTCGACCACTGCCTGCTCAGTGATTTCACCCATCCCTTGAGAAATCTTATCCATCCAAGGTCCGAGGTCGAAAGTCAGACTCAGAGAACTCTTCATCACAGCATCCTTCGAGACTTTCACCTTCTCACTTTCACCTTTTCCCTGCACCGCAGGTGCATACAGATTGCGAACATTCTGCAACGTCTCAGCACGCACTGACATCAAGATTCGGTTGAACCTCTTCTCAAAACTATTTTCCCAAGGCTTACGCTTTGATTGAAGCATCTCCCACAGCTCTTGATCAGCTGCATCCTGCTCAAATTTTTCCTTAGTTACCGAGCTAGGCTCTGAGCTAATAGGCATGTTCTTGAAAATATTCTCAAGCTCATCAAGCGCACTAACCTTAGTAGATTCATCAGCACTTTGACCTTTCACTTTTGACCTTTCACCTTCACTAACTGTCTTCATCGAGAACGCAACACGAGCCACATCATCACCAGCGAACTTCGGTAACTTTAGTCTCAAATGATCACTAAGAACTGTCCAAGGTATTCCACGATCCCAACCTTTAGCAGCAGACTCAAACCTCTCAGCTCTCACCTCCTGCATCACGCTATGCTCGTCCCAGTCTAGATCTGCGAAAACGGGGCGACCCACTAGCATCTCATTGACTTGCTCCATCCCTTCAGTGATGACCACACCCATCGACTTACAAGTCCCTTCAATCAAACGATAATAATCACTTGCAGAACCAATAGAATAACTAGCCACTACATCTGCCATGCTTGCTGGCACACCGAAGGCAATAAAGATCTCATGTCGATTTTCAAGTCGTTGAGCTACGAAAGCAGAATCCACAGCCTGAATACCAGGATCTTCCACCGTGATGTCACCAGTCAGGAAAGCAGCTCTAAATTGACCACGTCGGCTCATCGCACGTTTCTGTCTCAGCATTCTTTCGATCTGTTCACGCTGCTCATCAGATGGCACACCACCCTTAGCAATCACAAATGGTCCTCGGTCACCATTGTTATCCATGATGGCTTTTGCAAACTGACCAGCTGAGTAATCACTCTCTGCCGCCACCTTTGCAGCAGTATATTCAGAGAGACCATTCACCTCATCGTCAGGATTCCAGTCAGCTAGATGAACTACCTGCTCCGCTATCAAATTGTGCGCATTCCCACTACCATCGATAAATCTCCAGCCCATCAGCTCACCGTTACCATTTTCATAGATAGCAGTCATCTTATCTGGACGAGCTACTATTAGCGGAGCCTTGTCTTTAATCTTACTATCCAGCCATGAATCATCCATGATCCAGAACGCCTGACCTGCTAGCTTCCACCACGCCACAGTTGCAAAAATAAATTTACCTCGGTTCATCTTCACCTTCTTAGAAGTCACCGCAGGTTTATCCCAGAAGTCCAAGATCGGATCTTCGATGATCACTTCACCACCTTTCTTATCCAGAGTGAAATTGATAGGAACACTTGAGATAGGTTCAGCCACATGCTTAATAGCACGCTTCACCCACACAGAATCACGATACGGACTCCCTAGATTAACCATGGATCCACCTTCATCAGAAATACCGTCTCCCTTCAGGAAATTATGCTGAGAAGCTCCACCAGATTTAGTAATTGTTAGAAGCCCAGACTTCGCATCGATTTTAGTTTCTACCTTATGCATAAACACCTCCCATTTTCATAAGTTTCATCGGCTCAGAATCACAAATCACAAATATCCAATCACAAATCATTCGGCTCTTGCTGATATGGCCAATGCATCCGCCTTGCAAAATCGCCACAATCAAAATTACCGCAACTGATAGCAATAATATCAACAAAGCCCAAATAACGCAAATATGAGCGTTTTCTAAATTAACAAAGTGATCCACTATATCCTCCATCTATTTTTTGAGATGCAGCATAGCTCGACAAGCCGCCAGCCCAGGCGATGTCACAATGCGATGCTTCATTCAGTTGGTTCTTTCCATTCTTGAATACCCACTTGCGATTAATGTAGACTTTCTGAATGGCATAATAGTCACTCGCTAGGTCAGGTTCATGCTTTGAAAACTTCTTTTCTCCACCTTGGAGCTGAGTCATGAGAAGAGTTCCCATTTCTGATTTCTTACTGGCGAAGTTTACTCCGAAGAAACGGTTCGGATATTTCTGCATGAGCCTCCAGCATATCTGACGGCCTAGACCAGTCTCGTCACCAGCTCCTACCACATCACTCAAGCTATCCATGAAATAGAAGACAACCGCCTCGATGAAATCCCAGTCTTCAGTTCGACAAGTGAACAACGCTCGGTTAGTAAGAACCCCACCTTTCTCTTCATCAACATACACACAAGCCAAGTCACCCTCGCCACTAGCAGCGACATCGAAACCTAATTTATAACGAACGATATTCGCCAGTGTGCCTGAAAACGCCTGAGCCAAATAATCCTTGATCCTTTTTCTTCGAGCATCCTTCTCATTCTCTTTGAACTCACCAAAATCTTTAACGATCTGTTCATGCTCGAAATGAACACGCTCAATCCTGTAATCCTCTTGGCATCGAGTAATCGACATCCAAGGAACGATGCTAGAATTTCCACCTCTAGGATTACACATGTATTCTTGCTGGTAGATGTCTTCAGTTCTAGCCCTAGTTTTACAATCCGCGAGGAACGCTTCTCTAGTTTTACTCTGACCACTAACCTGATTGATCTTTTCCACCAAGCCTTGATCAATAGCATCTGGCATTGTCACCTTGTAGTAGCTCCAGCCACCTACACCAGCTGCCGCCTCATGAGCGAATTCTGAGAACTTCGTGCTATCGCCATTGTGAGAACTCCAGACACCTAAGTCAAAGCCCCACGTAGTTCGTCCAGAGCCAGCCGCCCACAGAGCTTCAGCATCAGGGTGAAAAGCGTATTCATCCATTCCTACATCGCCACCATAAGCACGTAGAGCATTTGCATTGGAACTGAATGCCATGATTCGGCTGCCGTTATCAAACTTGATATAGCCCACCTTCACCACATCAGTGAAGCCAGTATCTCTGCCGTCATCATTGAAGCGAGGAACCTTGTATTCATCTATGCCATGCGAAATGATCGACTTTGCCACATTGTAGATCTGAGCAAATTGCTTGCAGGTCTCCACATATTCAATCGCTGTGCCTTGATCTTTGGTGGTGAAAAGGTAGTCACGTTTTTTATGGTGAAGACGCTTTCTAACGTTCTTGAAAGCATCGGCATACGTCCAGCCGATACGCACCGACTTTTCAGCAAGGCGAAGCATCGAGTCATCGAGAATCCACTTTTCCTGATAAGGCAAAAAGTATTCACTCTCCACGTTTGATGCATCGATATTTCGACCTGTGATTATATGGCTCATTTCTTTATATTTAAAATTTCGTCCACTTTGAGCAGGATTGCTGCACGCTCTTCCTCTGGAAGCATGTCGCCACCATCCTTGAGCTTCTGCATCTGTTCGGCTGCCATGTCCGCCGCTGCTGCCTTCTGTTCTAGAAGCTTCAGTCTGCGCTCGTCTTGCTCCAGCTTCTCTTGAGATTGTTCGAGCTTCGCCTTGTCCATCTTCTGATCGTGAGCTGCCTTCTCTTCCGCAAAGGCTGTCTTGGCATACGCTAAGGCTTGCTTCTCGTTCGCTCCAGTTTCCAGCATCTCGTAGGCTCTTTGAGCTACCTTCTCTTCGAGAGCTTCTGTCCAGTTGACTTCCTTGCCCCGAGCCTCTGAGACTAGAGCATTTGCCATCGTGGCGTATTGCTCTCGCATCTTCAGCTTCAGCGGCCACACCACTCTGTGAAACCATGAGTGCAATCCAGAGATAGCAATAGATACTTCGTGCGTATCTGCCAGCCACTCCCGAGCAGCGGTCAGTCCCAGATTCTCGTGCAGAAACTTGTCGATCAAGTCCTGCCTTACCTCTGGTTCCAATTGATCCAATTTTGAATCTGATCTGCCTTTTCTTGCCATTTTTCATTTAATTAAAAGTTCCCA
>CAKZNV010000024.1 GCA_937132085.1 uncultured Rubritalea sp.
AAAGATACGGATACCAGACACCATTAGAGATGCTAGAAAAACTGACTAGTGTTGCACTTCCAGCTTGATACTAGGCATTTTTGTTAGGTTTCATTTGGACGGGATTCGTAGTCGGTTTATTTGTTTTTGAGAACTATCGAAATGACATTACGCATTGGAATCAATATGGTTCCAACTTCATTAGTGAGTTCAACAAAACCGTTATCCATAACTTTCCCTGTGTAGTTATGCCCAGCAATTAGTGTGGTTCTGTGAGATGTCGTTGAGAACGGTCCAGTTTTTCTAGTTATCATTACTTCATCCTTAACATGCACCTCGAAGCTCTTACCGAGATCGTATAAAACTTTGGCTTTAGGTATGATTGTTTCCTTCGGCTTATCTTGTTCAACTGCTGTTTCTTGTGCAGCAAAACATGACATTGTGAGTATTCCGAGGATTAGTATTAGTTTCATATTTTTAGCAGAACGTCATAGCATAGCCGACTCCACGGAGAGAGCGAACGTTGACGAAGGTGTTGAGGTTATAGTTAGGTGAAAACGCTACAAACAGAGCGCCGTGGTGGTCGGACTACTGCGCCTTGTTCGCTGAGTTTATTAGTTTCGATTTGCTAGTTTAGTTTAGGAATAGTCACGTCCTTTGGCAAGTAGTTTACAGTCATGACAGATGAAAGCTTCCAGACCTCCATCGATATGTATTTTCTCCGTTCGATTCTGGCAAACGAGACAATCTATGCAGATCTGATTGCATTTGTCGGTTCCTCGGATGATCCAAAATCCGCCATAAAAAATGGCTGTAATGCCAATAGACACCACAATAGGTTGATAGATGCATAATATGGCAACACTAAAGAGAGGAATAAGGTATAACCATAGTCTAAACTTCTGTCCCATCAAAATCATAGTTGAACTCAACCTCTTCTGGACTAATTCAGTAAGCAAAGGATCTTCAGGATAAGGTGAGGTTTTATAGAAAGTAGATTCTTCTGTGTGTTGCTTCCTCATGCGGTTAGAAGGTATTGTTTTAAGCGAACGAAATAGCATAGCGGACCGCAAAAAACAGACATATCGATACTAAAGGACGTCCGAATGCGGTTCGCTACTGCGCCTTGTTATACAGGATTAATTTAAGTTACAACCTGCTGAGTTCTTAGGAGCCAGCGGGTTTTGGGGTGAAATGAAAAATAAAAATAAAATGATTACTATGGATATTAAGGAGTGCCTTAGTCGGGTTCTAGCGTATTATCGTGACGAGTCAAAAGCATTGACTGAAGGGCTATATACTGATGATGAGTTAAAGCGGAATCTATCTCTTGATTGATTAACTTATGTAGCATGCTCATTTTTTCTTTTCCTAATTCTGTGTATCCAAACTTCATGTTTCCTTCTACTATTGCCGCTCGGTCAATCCATCCTATGTCCATTAATCTTTTTGCGACTTGGTTAATTGCTCCAGCGAGTTCTATTTGTGTTGGTTTCATATTGTTTTATTAACGAGTGAGTTTGAAATTTTTAGTATAACGTCATAGCATAGCCATCCCATACGGGAGAGCGAACTTTGACGAAGAGGTTAATGGTTATAATTGTGTGAAAACTTAACTGAAAAGGCGCCGTATGGGATTGGCTACTGCGACTTGTTAGCCATTTTTATTGGTTTTATTTATGTTTTTTGCCGTATGTATCATAGAGGGCGAAACAAATGCATACTTCAGCAGGGCGGTTGAGCCAATTAGGGTTCTTGACTAAAAATCGGTGAATAACGCGTGCAAGCTGTCCTCTGGTAGCTTTTTGAGGAATAGTAAATCCAAAAACTTCTTTACGCTGTTGCGCAGTTTTGGAGTTGAGAGAAGCAGCGTGAGAAATGCCACTAATCATGCCAAGAACATACAGTTCGTTATTTCCAACTCTGTGATTCGGGTTTTCTGATGCTTTAATTATCGAAACGAGAACGGGCATTAGCCAATTACCCGTTCTTCCTGCCGCTGATACATTGATGTTTAAAACAGCAATGATGAATAAAATTGTTAATGCTTTCATATTCTGTATTTTCTATTCTTTAAAAAACCGTATTATTGTTATTTGTTGTCTTTTTTATGAGACCACCCTATATAATGCTGTGCCATAAAACAGGGCAATAGCCTTTCTAAAAACTGACTCATGTCTTCAATTGAGATTGTTGCTTTCCAATCGTTGTGGTGGAAATGTATGTCACTATTAGTAACTTGGAAGTCTCCATGTGATAAAGCGTTCCTGAGATTCGTTACTAGCATCTTACTGTTTTTTGAAGGTATGGCTTCTGTAAATGCCCCAAATGATATTGTCTTAGGTATTCCAAAAGTATGTCTCTCTAACGGATAAACTATTACCATGTAAGCAAATGCTATTACTGTCCCAGCATTGAGAGGTTGAATATTCTCGTTGTCAATATGGTTAGATATCAACCTCGAAACAGGTAAAGACTGATTCTCTGGTTCTACAGCATTACGTAAGAACTGAAATGATGAGAGAGCTTCGGTAGCTAGTGTCCAATCTGGTCGTTTGTGGTGCATGGTTATTTTTGGGCTAACAGTGTTATTAGTTTACTCTTGGCTGATATTCAGCGAGGCAAACTGGGGTTGAGGTTGAGTAAGGGTTGAAATCATAGTGATTTTTATCTTAGTGAGTTAAATCTAGTTTTCATAATGCAATACAGCAAGTTTATTTTAGATCAGTTTCATTGATTGTCTTGTATTGTTACGTTTCTGATATTCGGCCTTAAAATATCAGAACCTTAAACAGTATTAATATTAAACAAGTTATAAGGAAATAGATTTACCTTGATTATGACAAGTGTTCGTGAGAGTAGTGTTATTATGAGTGCTGGAAAATCAATTTCAAACTGGAGGGAAGATTTAGATAATGCTCGTGATGTGTCTAAAAGGGATATTGAAACTATTGGTTTTAGTGTGAATTGGTTTGAGAGCTGGAGGTTAGCGAAAGGCTTAGAGCCGACCAGGGATGTAGCAGCTAGGTTTTGGCGTGAAGCGGTATTGATAAAGCAAAGAGCGAGCTGGCAAGTAGATCAATGGGCTGAAGGGATCCGATGGTATCTAAACTGGATAGAGATCTGTAAACGAGAGTGTAAAGACTACAGGAGTCTACCAGAGCGTATGAAAGAGGCTGTTAAGCGGGTGGGGGCGAGAAGAGGTTTAGCGTATACTACAAGAAAAACCTACGGTGGATGGGTTGCAAGGTTTGGTGCATCTATAAAGACAGCCAGTGAAGCTAAGGATACGGAGCTAGCTAGGGAGTGGTTGACTAAACTGGTAAGTGAGACAAAGGTGAGTTTTTCGACACAGAAGCAGGCATTGAATGCGCTGGTATTCTTCTATAAGGAAGTATGTGGAATGGATGAGGTGGATCTAGGTGTGAGGATGAGAAAAAGGCAGAAAAGGATGCCTGTAGTGCTAACTAAAAGTGAGGTGATGAAGTTGATTAGTAAGGTGGAGCCAAAGTATAGAGTGAAGGCAAAGCTGCAGTATGGAGCTGGTCTACGGGTGGCGGAGTTGGTGAGTTTGAGGATCAAGGATGTTGATATTGGACGTGGTGTGTTGACGGTGAGATCTGGTAAAGGTGGTGATGATAGAACGACTATTATTCCAGAAAATATAAAGCAGGAGCTGACAAAACAGCTTGGCTATGCACGAGATCTTTATGAAGCAGATAGGGCTGCTATGGCTAATGGGGTGTGCTTGCCAATGGCATTAGGGAGAAAGATGCCGAATGCAGGAAAGGAATGGGGCTGGTTTTGGCTATTTCCAAATGATCAGGAGTCGATAGATCCTGAATCAGGGATAAAGCGAAGACATCATGTTCATGCTAGTGTTTATGGACGTGCTGTGACAAAGGCTGCAAAATTAGCAGAAGTTGATAAGCATGTGACAACTCATGTTTTAAGGCATTCGTTTGCTACGCATCTTTTGGAGGCTGGGACGGATATACGGACAATTCAGAGTTTATTGGGGCATGCGGATGTGAATACGACGGAGATTTATACGCATGTGGCGGTGGGGCAGAATGGGTGTGGGGTGAGGAGTCCGTTGGATGGGTGAAGCCTTTGGCTTTGTGTTAGGTGGTTAGGTTTTATGTTTTAAGTGTGTTGTTGGAGATTTGGCTTGTTGAGGGGTATGTCGCCCTTTCAGAGCTGGGTGTTAGTTGGGGTGACTATACCTAGGGCGTTGCCCTAGGCTGGCATAGGGCACACCGTTGGTGTTGTGGGAAGGATGTGGGAAGAGAGGTTAATGGTTAGCAACCACCTAACCACCTAACCACCTAACCACCTAATCACCTAATCACTCTAAGTATCTTCATCAGCGTAGCTTGACTGACCTGTTGCTTGAAGACTTCTCGGCCTTGTGGGTATAGCTTTGGCTCGGCTGAAACTTCGATACCAGAGGCTGACTTCTCAGCGATGCCTATCCAGACGGTGCCGACTGGCTTATCATCAGTTCCGCCAGTGGGTCCTGCTATCCCTGTGACTGAGATGCTAATGTCTGCACCAGACTTCAGTAATGCGCCTTCTGCCATGGCTTTGGCTACTTCCTCACTGACCGCTCCGTGAGACTCGATGAGTTCTGAGTTCACATCTAGCATCGCTACTTTAGCTTCATTGGCATAGGTAACGTAGCCGTGGGTGAAGACGGCTGAAGCTCCTGAGACATCAGTAATTCGGCTAGAGATCCTTCCACCAGTGCAGCTCTCCGCTAAGGCAAGCTTCTTTCCACTTGCAGCCAACTCACGAACCAGCGTTGCTTCTAGAGATGCTCCGTCTTCGTTTACATAAAAGTCTGGGTAGGTCGAAATAGCTAGCTGCTTACCTTCTAATCTCTGTGCGCTAGTCCCGATAAGTCGTAAATCCATTTCACCCGGTCTGGCGCAATAGCCTACTTCCATCGCTCCGCCATCAATGGCATTGAGCTTCTCGTCTAGCGCATCTTGAAAACTACTCTCCCCCACCCCGCTGAATTTCACCTCAGTGATTCCATGATCTTCTGGAATTTCTACGAGTGCTTTGAGCCGAGGATAGACTTCACTTTCAAACATGGCGTGCATCTCATGTGGTGGTCCAGGCAGGAGGAATATCGCACAGGGTGAAGCGCTTCCCATTCTCGGCGGAACATACACACCCGGGGCTGTGCCGTGAGGATTGGGCAAGACATCAGCTCCCACTGGGTGCTGAGCTTGCTTCAGGTTCGACGGAGTCATCGGTCTGCCTAATTTCTCAAAAAACTGCTCAATACAGCGCACCGCATGCTCGTCCTCTATCAAGTCCACTCCTAATGCTTCAGCTGTCGCCTCTCTCGTCACATCATCGCTAGTAGGTCCTAGCCCACCGGTCACGATCAATGCGTCACAGCCTTCTACGCTTTCCTTAATAGCTGCTCTGATAGGATCACCATCTGGCACAGTAACTAGCCTCTGCACCCTTAGTCCTAGGGGCATCAGTTGCTGCCCCAGCCACGCTCCATGGGTGTTTAGTGTGCTACCTAACAATAATTCTGATCCCGTATTTATGATCTCTACTCGCATGGGAAAACTAATAACACAAAATCTTAGCTCTGTATCATTTTTTAACAAAAAGGCCTTCTATATACATATGGCCTGTTTAATGCTTGAGTTAGAATACTATTAATTACTACACTTAGCGCATGAGTAAGTCGTCACGTGAAGCAGATCGAGTCATTGCCAAAATTTCATATCAACTATCTACCAACGCATTAAAGGTAGGAGATAAGTTACCAACAGAAGCGGAACTATGCACAGAATTCAATGTGAGCCGAACGGTTGTCCGTGAAGCTCTCCAACAACTGAAGGCCATTGGAGTTCTCACTACTGTTACAGGTAGTGGAAGTTATGTCTCTGAAGGCAGCCTAGACGGAATGCAAAACTCGTTAGAATTTTTTGCCATCATGACAGGTGATGCCGACAGCTGGATTGAAATGTTAGACATCCGAGCTCTACTAGAGTCTTCCTGTGCTCGTAAACTTGCTGGTGAAAATTACTCCACCAAAAGGATTAAAACGCTAAGAGCTGCCCACGAAGAAATGGCTAAACACTGTGACAACCATACTCTATTCTCAGAAGCAGATGTAAAATTCCATGAAGTGCTCATCGCAGCATCAGGTAACAAAATAGCCGCCGCTATGCTCAAGTCGTTACGCAACCTTCAACTAAGGTTCTCCAAAGAAACCTACAAAGGAGACAATAGTGATGAACTCATGAAGCGCAATCTTGAGGAACATCTAGCTATCCTCGAGGCGATAGAAAATCAAGACCCAGATGCTGCAGAAACAGCGATGAAAGATCACCTCATCGCCACACGCGAAAACCTTCTGTTATACATCAAGAATAATTAAGACCGCTTTCTTTAATAAGTATTAGCCTATTGAATTGATACAGATTCTATCTGTATTTTATTGTCTTCTTTTAAT
The DNA here is from genome assembly GCA_937132085.1 of uncultured Rubritalea sp. Classification (GTDB taxonomy): domain Bacteria; phylum Verrucomicrobiota; class Verrucomicrobiia; order Verrucomicrobiales; family Akkermansiaceae; genus Rubritalea. The sequence continues at coordinate 6,467 of CAKZNV010000024.1, forward strand.
TTGTCATACAATTTATTCTTGTCATCTACTTATCAAGCATTTAAACTCACCCCAACATTATGAAAACAGCAGTCATCACAGGAGCCGGCTCCGGAATAGGAAGAGCAGTCGCTCACAATCTAGCCGCATCAGGAAATCACATCGTCATTCTAGACTACTCAAAAGAAGCAGGAGACGAAACTGTCCAGCAAATCACTGAAAATGGCGGCAGTGCTGAAACTATTCAGTGCGATGTATCTTCCACTGAGTCCGTCCAGACAGCTTTCGCATCCATCTCCCAAGTCGACATTCTCGTCAACAACGCAGGCATCGCCGCAGTAGGAAATGTAGAGGTCTGCACCCCAGAAGAAATGGATCGCATCTATAACGTCAACGTCAAAGGCGTTTACCATTGTCTTCACTTTGCCCTACCTAAAATGGTAGCTAATGGTGGTGGAGCTATCGTCAACTTAGCATCGATCGCCTCTAAAGTAGGCATCCAAGATCGCTTCGCCTATTCAATGTCAAAAGGCGCAGCCCACACCATGACTCTCTCAGTAGCTCGTGACTATATCGATAAAGGAATCCGCTGTAACTCAGTCTGCCCAGGCAGAGTCCACACACCATTCGTGGATGGCTTCCTAGAGAAAAACTACCCTGAAGATGAGCGTGCCGAAATGTTCGCCAAACTCAGCGAATACCAACCAATCGGACGCATGGGCAAGCCAGAAGAGATCGCCGAACTCATCGGCTTCCTCTGCTCAGACAAAGCCGCCTTCATCACAGGCTCAGCCTACGACATCGACGGAGGAGTCACCCTCCTCAGGTAAATAAATGTCTCACCAGAGACACTCTCATTTTCAAATCTCAAATCACCAATCTCAAATTCTACACCCATGAAACTCATACGCTTCTTTAAAAACGACACACTCACCCCAGGAATCATCTGCAAAGACTGCTCAAGCACAGCGGTTGATTGTTCATCATTCGGTGAAGACTGGAACGAAAACTTCTTCGAGACCGATGGACTCAAACGCCTACTCGATTTCCTCATAGAGAACCGCTCTAGCTTACCTGAATCTAAGCTAGACGAAGTCACTCTAGCACCAGCAATAGCACGTCCATCTAAGATCGTCTGTATCGGCCTCAACTACGCTAAGCACGCAGAGGAATCAGGCATGGAACCTCCTACTGAGCCAGTCGTCTTCTTCAAGTCCACCTCAGCATGGTCAGGCCCTAACGATGATATCGTCATCCCACGCAAGTCAGATAAAACTGATTGGGAAGTAGAGCTAGCTGTCGTTATTGGCAAGAAAGCGAAGTATGTTTCTAAGGAAGATGCTCTCGACTACGTGGCTGGCTACGCAGTGCATAATGACTACTCAGAGCGTGAATGGCAGCTAGAAAAACTCGGCCAATGGGTCAAAGGAAAATCTGCTGACACCTACGCACCATTCGGCCCCTACATGGCAACTGCCGATGAGGTCTCCGACCCTAACAATCTCAATCTCTGGCTCAAGCTCAACGGCAAAAAGATACAAGACAGCACCACTGCTGACTTCATCTACAACGTCCAACACGTCATCTCCTACCTCTCAGAGTTCATGACTCTTCTACCAGGAGACGTCATTTCCACTGGCACACCAGCAGGCGTAGGCCTTGGCTTCGACCCACCACTCTATCTCAAAGCAGGCGACGTAGTAGAACTAGGCATCGACGGCCTAGGAACCCAGAAGCAAACTGCAGTTAAGGAACAATAAAACAAGAACATGACTCACTTATCCATCCTCAGTCTAGCCTTGATGATCAATGCAACACAGGCTGCAATCTACGTCTCACCCAATGGGTCGGACGCCGCTAACGGATCTGAAAATGCTCCCGTAAAAACGGTGCAGCAGGCTCTAACGATAAGTGTGTCAAAAAATGACCCTACGATATTATTCCAAGATGGAACCTACCATCTCAACGGCCCACTAGAACTATTAGCGCAGCACTCAGGAAGCGTTACTAAGCCAAGAGTATTCAAGGCTATTCACGAAGGAAAAGTAATCTTCTCAGCGGGAACTAAAGTTAACGCAAAGTGGACGCTTCATAAAGATGGTATCTATAAATCAACAATCCCAGCATCGCTCGATCTAACAAAGGGCTGTGATGGACTTTACATAAAAGGAGAGCAACCACGCATGGCGAGGTTCCCTAATTATGATAAGAATGCTCGCTGGCTCAAAGGATCGTCAGCCGAATCATTTTCGCCAACACGCATCAAGACATGGAAAGATCCTAAAGACGGAATCCTTCATGCCATGCATAAATCGCATTGGGGCGGCACTCACTTCACTATTACAGGTAAGAAGTCAGACACGGAATGCTCTCTAGTAGGAGGATGGATGAACAATCGTGGCAACCCAATTCACCCAACCGATCGCTTCGTAGAAAACATTTTTGAAGAACTAGATACAACTCAAGAATGGTATCTAAATAAACAAACTCGCACACTTTACTACAAGCCAGTAAACAAGTTGCCTCAAGATTCGGAGATTATTCTATCCACGAACGAGTCGATCATACGAGCTAATGGAACTGACAAGCAACCAGTAAAGCACATCACATTTGAGGGAATATCATTCCAGCACACTGTAAGAACGTTCATGAAAACCAAGGAGGCACTACTGCGCTCGGATTGGCGTATTTACCGTGGTGGAGCAGTATTTCTGGTTGGTGCTGAAAATGTAACAATCAAGAACTGTGAGTTCACCAACCTTGGCGGCAATGCCTTTTTCGCTTCAGGATACAATAAAGACCACCTCATCACTGGCAGCCACTTCCATCAAATTGGAGCTGGTGCTATCAATTTCGTAGGTAACACAGATGCTGTCTACAATCCACGTTTCGACCCCTATGGAAGACCTGATGCTTGGGAGAAAATCAACAAGATAGATAAAGGTCCAAAAACAAACGAATATCCGCGTTCATGTGTCGCCACTGACAGCCTTATCCATGATATAGGATTGGTCGAAAAGCAAGTAGCTGGACTGCAAATCTCTGTAGCACATAAAATAACAGGAAGTCATCTTAGTATTTATGATGTGCCTAGATCAGGGATCAACATTAGTGAAAACGCCTTTGGTGGTCACCTAATCGATCAGTGTGATGTTTTTGATACTGTTCAAGAATCTTCAGACCACGGTTCTTTCAACTCTTGGGGAAGGGATCGGTTTTGGCACACCAATTACGGATTAGTGAATAAGCAAGTGGCCGAATACCCGGAGCTGCCATTAATCGATATGCTGGATAAAAACATCATCCGCAATTCACGTTGGAGATGTGATCACGGCTGGGATATCGACCTTGACGACGGCTCCTCTGGATACCTTGTTGAAAACAATCTTTGCCTCAAAGGCGGCATCAAACTACGCGAGGGATATCATCGTGAGGTGAAAAACAATCTAGTAGTTTCCGACACTTTCCATCCACACGTATGGTTTAACAAGAGCGACGATATTATCCATCAGAACATCTGGGCTACCCCCTATCAAGCCATTCGTCTCGGAGGTAAAGGAAAGCTCTGGGATAATAACATCCACCTTACCTCTGCTGGCTTCAAAAAAGCTCAACAATATGGAGTTGATAAAAATGCAGCATTCATCCCGCTCACTTTCAAAAACCCTGACAAACTAGACTATCGATTTGATGACAACACATTAACAAAAAAAATAGGCTTTAAACAATTTGATCTAACTAAGTTTGGTGTGCAGAAAGCTTCGCTAAAGAAGATCGCACGCACTCCGCAACCACCCACTCTAAATCCAGCCGGCAAGCAAGAGGTGATCACCTATTCAATCCTAGGAGCTGAACTTAAAAATGTAACAACCTTAGGTGAAGTTTCGTCAACTGGTCTACCTAATATGCAGGGAGCCTTATTGATTTCAGTTGGTGATGGCTTCGCTAAAAAAGCAGGTTTAAAATCCCTCGATGTCATCCGCAGTATCAATGGTAAGGCTGTAAGCAATACGATTGAAATGCTAGAGGAGTGGGCAAAAGCAGGAAACAAGCCAGTCAAGGCAATCGTTTGGAGAACTCAACAAGAGAACCAGATGACTCTACCTGCTTTCCCTGGCGCCTTCCTAGCTGCTGCAGACGCCAAGCTTAACGGTGGAGTCGTATACGATAAAAACAAAAACTATATTGGAGCTTGGTCCGGCAACGGCTCGCTCAAATGGGATGTTAAGCTACCTAACAATAAAACGTTCAAGGTGCTGATCAATCAAGCTTACCAAGGTGACAAACCTCAAAAATGGTCACTGCTTGGGCTTAATAAGTCAGTCACAGAAGAAGTCAAAGCAACCAACAACTGGGAAAAATTCAGCAGCGTATTAAGTAAAGGATCAGCTTCATCCAAAGATACAGAACTCCACCATTTAACCTTAAAACGTCAACAAGCAAACAGCCCTGGTCCTCTATTGAATCTCAGATCAATCATCTTAATCGAAGAGTAAACTCTTCTTCAATCTACCTTCACATTTCAAACTTCAAATAGCATGAAAATAACTTCAGCCAAGGTCATAGACCTACGTATCCCAACTTCAGACAATCTTCTCGGTTCGGACCCATTTCACACAGAGCCAGACTACTCATCAGCTGTCCTCCATCTAGAAACAGACAGCGGCCTCCGCGGAGTATCAGTCGTCTTCACCATCGGTGCTGGCACTGACTGGATCTGTCACGGTGTCGAAGACTTATGTCAGCTAGTAGTAGGCTCAGATTTAGAAGAATTCACTAAGTCCCCGATCACACTCTACAAGCGCTTGATCGATCACCACCAACTACGATGGCTCCACGATGGCGTCTTCCGTATGGCATGCGGGGCTGTGCTCAACGCAATGTGGGATCTCTGGGCTAAATCTGAGAAAAAACCACTCTGGAAACTCCTCACTGATCTAGAACCAGAATTCGTAGTCGACTGTATCGACTGGAGAAACATCAAAGATGCACTCACTCCAGAGGAAGCACTAGAAATCCTCAACAAAGCCAAGTCTAACAAAGCTCAGCGTGAGCAAGACATGGCAGAAATCGGACCTAAAGCCTACTGCACAGCAGGTTGGCTAGGACTGACTAATAATCAGATCAAAGCCACCATCGATAAACTTCAAGCGGATGGGTTTGATGCATTTAAACTCAAAGTAGGCCAAGACCTAGAGAGCGATGTAGAGCGGATCAAAGCGATGCGTGAACACATCGGTCCAGACATCGACCTCATGGTAGATGCAAACCAGTTCTGGGGAGTCAATGAAGCCAAAGAACACATCCAGCACTACCTTCCTTACGGTCTGAAATGGATCGAAGAACCAATCGCTCGTGATGATGTCCTTGGATACGTAGAACTTTCAGAAACATTCAAAGACGCCTCCTTCAAGATGGCATGCGGTGAACAAGGAGCCTCACCAGTCATCTTCAAACAGCTACTCAAGAGTGACGCCATCCATTACTGCCAGATCGATGCTGTCCGCGTCGCTGGTGTAAACGATGTCATGGCGATCATCCTTATGGCAGCGAAATTCGGCAAGCCAGTCTGCCCACACGGCGGCGGTATCGCACTCTGTAACATGATCCAGCACTATGGAATGTGGGACCAGATCGCAGTCAGCGGCCACTCAGACACTCAGTTAGTGGAATACATCGACTTCCTCCAAGAGGCTGTAGAAGATCCAGTAGAAATGAAAAATGGTCACTACGCCACACCTACTACCCCAGGCTGGGGACTAGAATTCCACCAAGAATTCCTAGAAGACCACACCTTCCCAACAGGCAAAATCTGGAAAAACCGCCCCGCTGAAAAATGTGGAGCAAAGTTCGAAAGCGTCCGTAAACTTAACTAAATTATCATCATGGAAAAATCTAAAGTTATACCTAGTAAATACTTACTCTCGTTCTGTCTAGTAACTGTATTATTCGCCCTGTGGGGATTTGCTAACAACTTTACCGATCCTCTGGTAAAAGTGTTCAAAGATGTCTTTGCGATCAGTAACGCTCAGTCCTCAGTAGTTCAAATGGCGTTCTATGGAGGTTATGCAACAATGGCTATTCCGGCTGCACTTTTCATCAGAAAGTTTTCCTACAAAGCAGGTATCATCGTTGGACTAACCCTCTTTGCCACAGGTGCGATGCTTTCCATCCCTGCTGCGAACATGGTTAATTTCTGGTTGTTCATTGTGGCCATTTATATCCTCACATTCGGCTTAGCGTTCCTAGAAACTACTGCCAATCCATACATCCTCTCTATGGGACCAGAGGCCACCTCGACTCAGAGACTAAACTTAGCACAGGCATTCAATCCTATTGGTTCACTCTCCGGAGCATTTATTGCAGCTTCATTTGTCCTCACAGGAATCCAAATCTCAGATTTCAAAAATGATGTAGAAGGCTACAAACAAGAACTCTCCATCGAGAAGACTGAAGTGGCCGACTTAGACATATTACCATTCTTAAAATCAGAACCAAGAGAACGGAAAAATGATGCTGGAGTTCAAGCATACGTCACGGAAAAAACTGCTGAAGAAACTACAACGGACGGAGCTCTAAGTGATTTCCGAACAGGTAAAATCGAGAGTTACCAAGGCCAATCATTTAAGCAAATTCAGAAACACGATCTTAACTTAGTTTCTACAACTTACATGGGACTTGGCCTCGTAGTTATCTTCGTATTAGTCATCTTTATCATCAAGAAATTCCCTAGTTCCCAAAGTGAAGAAGGCGACCACAGCTTGCATTTTAAAGACACCGTAAGCCGATTATTTAAGAACCCTCGCTATGTCTGGGGTGTAGTTGCTCAGATGTTTTATGTTGGAGCTCAGATCATGGTCTGGACTTTCATATTCCACTATGCAGAAGCTATCGGTATGGATGCTGCTACAGCCGGTAATCACCAGATCGCAGCTCTCGTTCTCTTTTTATCCTTTAGATTTATCTGCACTGCATTCCTCAAATATGTATCACCTGGACTACTGCTAAGCACACTTGCAGTAGCGGGTATAGCTTGCACACTAGGAGCTATTTACATGGATGGCATGCCAGGAATATATTCACTAATGTTAGTATCAGCCTGTATGTCACTTATGTTCCCTACCATCTACGGAATGGCACTAGAGGGTGTAGGTCAGGATGCTAAACTAGGCTCTGCAGGACTCATCCTAGCGATCGTTGGAGCAGTCTGGCTCACAGGATTCCAAGGTAAAATTCTTGACCTAGAGTCCTTCATGGGAACTACCGCAATAAGAGGATCGTTCTACCTCACGGTGTTCTGCTTTATCATCATCGCCGCTTATGGGTTTTTCTTCCGCAAAGCTCGTGCGAATGCGTAATCTCAAATTTCAAATCACCAATCTCAAATTAAATAACTATGAATCTTAATCTAACAGACAAGGTCATCATCATCACTGGTGGGTCAAAAGGGATTGGCGCAGGTTGTGTAGAAGCCTTCTCCGCGGAAGGAGCTATCCCAGTTATTGTCGGACGTTCACCTCAGATAGGTGAAGAGCTGCTCACTAAATGTGGTGGAAATGGACTCGTCATAGAAGCTGAACTCACCTCTGAAGATGCCTGTAAAAATGCCATCGAGACC
>CAKZNV010000025.1 GCA_937132085.1 uncultured Rubritalea sp.
GCCTGACGTATTTCTCTAAAACTTTGTTGTTTGTTGTTCTCCATGTAACTGATGCTAATTTACTCTTATTTACACTACCTACCGAAAGCGAGTGTTGGCCGGAGCGGTAGGGGTCCGACTACGTGAGATGGTGAGAGAGACCTGTTTAAGTTTGGACGTTGAGGTCGAGAAAGGGCATGTCAGTTCCGATCATGTTCATATACTGGTTTCGGTTCCGCCTCACCTCTCAGTGTCCAAACTTATGCAGAGTATAAAGGGACGTTCATCGAGAAAGCTAATGATAGAGTTTCGCCATTTAAAGAAGGAATTCTGGGGTCGTCATCTTTGGGCACGTGGCTACTTTAATTGCACTACAGGGAACGTGACAGATGATGTAGTGAAAGAGTATATCGAAAACCAGGAAGTAGAACGTGGTCAAAATGAGGACTTTGGTGTCGAAGGCGAGTGACTGAACGTCCAGTCGACTTTCAGTCGACAAACTTGAAGCCACCGCCTTCAGGCGGTGGTGCATTCACTTACTTTTTTTCTTTGCTCGTATAAATTCAGATTGATCAACAAAGAGTCTGATGCCACCATTTATAGGAAGAGTGAATTTTCCAGTAGCTCCATATCGTTTAGTCACATCTTTCTCATTTGGTATAGGCTTCAATTCGTCAAATGCTAAATCTTTGAAAACTGTTATGCCACTACACTTTATAGACAGTTTACCATTATTTACGATACCCGTAAGATAAACATTTTTCCCCATGTAGACTTGTTGAAAATCATATGATTTTATTATTTTGAAATTTCTAGTCAGATGAATTTTCGCCTTTTTATTATCTAGTAATTCTATGCTACATCCAATAAACGAATAAGGTTCGTCCTTCTCTCCTGTTTCCCTTAGCCCAAATACTAGCCCTCTGTTTCTGGGGAGTTTAGAATCTCTATAAAATGGCGCTCTTAATCTAGACCCATAAGAGTAGGATGTATTTACATAAAGTTGCTCTAATTGTCGGCCCCCTTTTACACCATCTTCCAACTCTATTAGTGGCTTCGAGATTAACTCGTGGTGGACATCAGAATGGACACCAGAATAAATAGACCACTTCATTGCAGGCTTACTCAAAATTTGGTCATGGGCGTATGCCTTACCAGCAAAATCTCTATACAAATAAGAATGTCTTTGGGCATCAGGCCATATATTTAATATTTTTTCATAAGTTGTAAGTGCTTCTTTATATTTCCCTGCATCACACAATTGGCGACCTTTTTTCACTAGGTCTAACACACCCAATTCTTTCGCTTCCTTTAGGTCTTGAGCTTTTCTAAAAGTTAAAAATGACTCGAAAGCTCCAAATTTATTAACTTTTTTCACTAAGTCTTCATATCTATAATAAAAGTGTTTATCATCAATATATTTAGAATAAAGGGCATTCCATCCGTTTTCTAATAATAGCCAAGCCAAGACATCATTTTCAAATATGTCATCATCTTTGATCAACAGGTTTACATATTCCAGCTGGTATATTGCAAATTCTGGCAGACGTGATCCCTTTTTATCTACTAAACTAGCGGCTACTGCTAGCCCTAAAATCTTTTCAGTCCTGCTCTCCTCATGAGCTTTTAATAGACCAGCATAATTTTCTAAAAGATTACTATCATCAGCATAGATAGCCAGCCCTCTATTTAGCCATTGTCTTGGGTTTTCAACTACTAGTGCAAAATTTTCAGAGAGCAGCTCTCTTACCGCTGGAATATTCTTGTTATCCGATTCCCATGCCTTTTTTAGAAGATTCACGGCCTCTTGCATCCCCTTTAGGTAGGCGATTTTTACTTCCTCTGGCTCATCATCGAAATTCTTTTTTGATCTTAGTTTCGAGGATTTACGTTCTAGATTACGAGCTTCTAAAGTATCTTTTATCCCAATTGGAAGTTTTGGGTGTTTTAGTAATTTATTAAATTTTTCATCAAATCCAAAAATGGCCCCGAAACTTTTATTATATACTCTTACCTCATAGAGTTGTTCTACTTCATACCAAATGATTTCACGATGTTCTAATGTATTTACTCTCTCATCCTCTAAAATTTTAACCAATATTTCTAAGCGTTGAGTTGGATTGCCAGTAAATTTTGAGATGTAATACTTTCCTACAACACTAAGGTTGGAATAGTTTTCATCTTTTTTAATTCTAACCATTTTTTTAGCATTATCCTTAGCAGAACTAAAACTCATGGAGGCCATAAGTGTAGGAAATGTGTGTGATTTTCGATTCCATAATTTTCTTGCAGAGGTAGGATACGTCTTAGATGAAGTGCCATATCGACTGTATCCTCTCTGAGAATAAAAAAATAATGCAGATCTAACATACTGCTCATCTTCTTTAGTCATCTTTCCTATCTTCAAAAAGACATGTTCCATCATCCATTGAACGTAATCTGTCTCAAAGTCAAACATTACGCGGCTCTCTTTAGGTATGTCAAATGGAGTAAAGTCTACCTCCCCTAAGCACTCATCTAGTTCAGCTCTGTATTCATCTAGTTTTCCATCGATTACGATTTTAGGCATTTCTGCAGGCTCGTTCTCTTGAGCGTAAACCCTTTCAGAGACCATAAGTAATGAACTCAATAGAATAGCAGTGTTTTTTAACATGCTAATACTTTAAATATCTATATAAAACCTGCAATCAAAAACAGACTGCTCCGCTGATATAGCATAAAAAATCTAGATAAGTCTAACTACCAACGCATCATTCATTAGATATTTGATGGAGTCATTAGACTCCCTGCCTGATGCTAATTATTTCTTCTTGATCAAGGTGAAATCTACCTGATGATCTTTGGCTAGATCTTGCTTCCTTTCAGGCAAAGAGTAATAACCCACCTTACCATAAAACTTCTCACCATTTTCATCTTCTATCGGCTCTAATTCTTTTAGCTTCATCTCTTTGATGAATTCCCTTCCGTTCACAAAAACCGATAGTTTATCATCGACTACATGGAGTTTAAGTTTGGCAGTTACAGATCTTTCTCCCTTAGGGGTTTTTACTGTATCCACATCTATCACTTTAAACTCTTCAAAGTTTCTCGTGAGACGTAGCTTAGCTTTTCCATCACTTATCAGTTCAAGATTGCAGCCAATGAATTCATATGGGTTATTCTCGTCATCGGTAGACTTTAGGCCAACCAACACACCAGCATTCATAGGTTTGCTGAATTTTTTTAGTAATGTAACACCTTTTACCAAAGAAAAGTTCATGCTAATCGAATATTCTGGGTAAGTTTCTATATCGTAATAGCCCAAGGTGAAATCAGTCTTTTCTTTATCCAGTAGGTCTATTCTGCAATCCATTACTGAATTATCACTAGGTAAAGTTACTTTAGTGTTGGGCTTGTTTTGAATCCAGTAGTTACAATGAGAGGGAGCGACAAAGTCCCTGAACACTTCAGGACTTTGCTTGATTTTAGGCCATTTTTTTACACTCTGTTCATATAGAGAAACTACTTCAAAGTATTTTCCATCCAAATATAGTTGATGACCTACCTCAATAAGATCCATTGCCCCTAATTTAAAGAGTTCTATCTTATTTAGTAAAGGCTTCGTCAGTCTTAGGGCTTCTTTATTAGCCATGATTTGATCATAATATGGCATCAATAGATCTAGTCGATCATCCTTGTCAGCTAAAGATATATAATCGCCTAGAAATGATCTACTTCCTGAAAAGTTAGTGTCAGTCATTTTCTTTGCATTTTCTAGACGTAGCCAGTTAAACAATGGACTTTCAAATATGTCTTGTTCTCTTATTAGACCGTTGACCTTGTTAAGAGTCGTAATCGCGAATATAGGCAATCTGGAGCCTTCACGGTCGGTCAAGCTAGCTGCTACGGCAATACCTAGTAATTCAGGGACACTGCCTGACCACTTAGGCTCCATCGCATAGGAATAGTTATAGAGTAATTCATGGTCATCCATGTAAATATTCAAGCCTCTATCAAGCCACATGCGTAAATCACCTTCACCGTCAGCCATAGCCACTGTGATCAATTCTCTAATAGCATGAATATTCTTTTTATCTAAAGACCATGCTTGCACTAGACTATTTCTGGCATCGATTAAACCATTGTGAAAAGCCTCCATGTTTTTTTGGGGAACTTTATGAGCAAAAGCTTTTCCTCTGATTTTCCAGGCAGCCTGAACATGACGAATTCCTAATATAGTATGTTTTATTGTCTCTGGTAATTTTGGAGTAGTCCATAATCTCTCTAGAGCATTCTTGTTCTTGCGGGTTGTGTATATTCGCATCACTTCGTGGCGAATGAACTCACTATTTTCTATAGAATTAATTTTATCATTCCCCAAAATGGTAATCATCCGGTTCATTTGTTCTTCTGTTCGATGTCCACGAATAGTAAGAAATTTTCCTAGATCTCCTAACTTTTCGTAGTCAGCATGTTGTTTAATCTTATTTACGTGTTCTTCTGAAAAGATAATTCCCATGGAAGCGACTAAGGTCGGTAAGGTGTGTGAATTTGCCTCATCTCTGGATCTTATCCCATCCATCACATATCTCCATACTTTATCAGTTTGAGGATGGAATCCCCTCGCTGCACGTCTCCCTACAGTCATGTAAAGTGAAGCTTTGACAAACTTCTCATCTTCTGCGGTCATTTTAGCAAACTGAGAAAATGCATTTTCCATTACAAATTTCACCCAATCCTGTTCAAAGTCATACATAACACGACTTTCTTTAGCTATTACAAATGGATCATATTCTACGTCTTCTAGAAGATCTAGCAAATCAGCTCTATATTCATCAAGTTTACCATCGATCACTATTTTCGGTTCATTAGCATTCTCTTCTTTTCTATCATCTTGATTTTCAGCAGGAGCTTTCTCCTGAGCAAACAATATTCCAGAAGCTGCCAGAAATGAGCAAGATAATATAATTACGACTTTAAACATACTCTTCTATTAGAAGATCAGACCTCTGACCGCAATCACAAAGATACGATTTGCAACCTTAGAATTCAAAAAAAGTCAATTTCAACGCAATCATTCGATTATCCGTTGCATAGTCTCCTTCCTCATTGTATTCGCGTAGGTTGAGGTGTCTCAGGTCTTCAGTAATACATTCAGCTCCTCTAACATGATTGTTGTGCTCATTTTAGAAGGAAAGTGACGCAGATCTTGATCTAAATAAAATCAGCGCAAATTGAAGTGTTGAAAGTAGAATTTTAACCTGACGACCGATATAGTGTTGCAAGGGGGGCGTATCTGACGCATTAAGTGGCAAATTAAATTTAGAGTTATGAGTAAGGAAAA
>CAKZNV010000026.1 GCA_937132085.1 uncultured Rubritalea sp.
TATTTTGGTGACCAGTTCCAGTGGGATCATTGAGGACTTCCTCAAAATAGAATGCACCGAAGCAAGCTAAAGCTTCTTCTTTGCTTAATGATTGTGCTTTAGCAAAGGCAAAGACCTTGCATGAACCCGAGTTCTCTCCCGCTTTGTTTGTTAAATCACCATTCACAAAAGAAGTTGGCGTAAAATCATAATGAGCTTCAATCAGCTCAATCGTTTCTGAAAATGCCACATTGTTTGGGTTCTCTTTTAGTTTCCTTTTGAATTCTGATATAGTCATTTCAATAGTATTGTTCTTAAGCTCGTATCATTCCGATTGAACCAATGTTAGAGATCATAGGTGAGATTAAACACACTCAATATGCTAGCGAATTATACTGATAACTCTCTTCACCCTTTCTCCAAAAATCTATGGCTTGGATTTTTCTTCATATCTTTTCTTGAGAAACTGAGAACTCTTAGTGAGACTTGCAATTTTTAGTGAATCAATGTCTACAGTAAGATTTTGAATAGATTCTTCGCTACTGACTTTGTCTGAATTGAGCGTGATTATATACTGAAAAGATTCTTTTTCTCCAGAATGTAGCTTTCCTAACAGATTAAGAGACTTCTCAATGGTATCTTGATCCACTTCTAGAATATTATCGTGAACTAAAAAACCAGGATGGTTCTTAGAGGTCGCAGGGTTGAGCATCAGAGCTAAGTCATAGATGAACACTTTAACCATATTCACACTTTTACTGCCGTCATCTTGAGCACTAAAAAGAAGTCCTACTGGACGTTTAGCAGTAGAATTTTTTGCATACGTGAAACTCAGGGCTGCTCTCGCACTATTTTGAATAAATTGATGATAGATAACAATCGTCTCATTGAGAACTTCAAGTGTCTCTTTGGCATTATCAATATTCGTTCTTAGCGTTTGTATCGCAGAGCTCCGCTGAATTTTCAGTTCTTCGATGTCTCGTAAAGTATCTTCATATCGATTATAGCGCTCTTGCTTGATATAGTAATCTTCACTCTTTTGACGAGCTAGATCATAACCTATCTCAAGCTCTTTTAAGATGCCCTTCTTATCCACCTTCTGAACCAGAGAACCATGTGAGTGAGATTTCGACGCTATCTCTTGAGAGGCATTGGTCCGCTCTTTATAAAGATCTTTGAGTTCACTCTTGCGTAATGAATATTGATAGCTTTCAATTTTATGCTGAAAGGCACGCACCTCCTCAAATGATTTCTCAACGAACTGACCTAAGCTTTCCTTGATTCCATCAAAGAGCGATTTCATGTCCTTTGCTGACACTTGTTCTGCTAGCGGAATGGATTCGATTTGCTTTATACGGTAAGTTAGAGCTCGTCGCTGAGCACGAAGAGAATTAAGATCTCTCTCTAAGCTAGCAAGTTCTTCTTCAGCACTCTCAAATGCAGGATCAGCTTGCAGGCTTTTCAGAGCGATATCGATTTTAGATGACGACTGCTTTTCCTCACTTAGTATTGCAGGAATATCTTCTATTTTATTAACATCGCCCTCAAGTAACCTCTTCTTCAAATCTCTTTTGGTCGCTTCCTTTGTATCTAACTCACGGATAGCACTCTGCATTTCAGCTATGGCACCAGCAGGTATACCTAGCAACATTAAATGTGGACTGAGATCTGCTGGAACTTTTTCCTTTGGGCTGTATGGAGAAAGGATGTCTTGAAAGTTAGAAAGTTCATCCCGGATGAGGATAGCTAGTAACGCTCGTAAACTAGAGTGTGCGCCTACAATATCAGCAAAAATGATATTTTGTAGTTCTTGCTTAATCTCAGCTGGTGCCCCCTTAAACGTATTTACTCCATCTACAATAAGTTCTACATCTTCATGATTAAGGATGCTCCGACGAATCTGTATGGTAGAGCCATTTATAGAGGCTTCTAAAATGATCACCGTTTGCTCAGGCAACACACCTTGTGGAATACGTGATACACGGTTTTTTGAAAAATCAGCGAGCAGAGCAAACCGAAGAAACTCAATAGCCAATGATTTGCCAACACCATTTTGTTTACGCTCTTGATTCCCTTCTTCTGATCGCTCACCTAAAATAATATTCACCCCATCGTGGAAAACAAGAGGATCAAATGTTGCTGGTTCACTATACAGTTTTTTTAGGTGAATATGCATTAGCTTGATTCTTTGGCTGTGAGAATTTTGATATTAGGTGCAGTGAAGTCAATTGCTCCTAAAGAATGAAGAAATGATAAAGCGAATAGTATGGGTCTATAGCGACTAACCCCTTGCTTGTGTAACTCCGCAATGAGTTTTAGAAACGATATTTCCAGATCATTCTGTTTATTCAGAATACGCAGAATTATGCTAGCTACGTAAGGCATACTATCCTTCAATATTTCATCTTTAGATACGATCATGTTGTGTGCTGTTCTGAATTAGGTGGGATTGGGGAATACATTGCAGCGGGAAAGATGGGTTGCAAGAAAATATCTTACCGCTATTTCGTCTAACTCATTTACTGGTTTACCTACGGTTTGGAATAGAGCGTTTACAAGTGCGTTAAATGCTTTTTTTGCATCATTGTTATAGGTGTCGAGGAGATTACTACTCTGAAAACGAATCCAGCTAGCCACTCTTTTTCCCCTGATATGATCCATCCCAACCGCTGATTCAGCAGCAGCGACGGATGCGTAGCATTCCAAGTTATCAGTGTATTGCCGCTTTAGCCAGCTTGCATACTCTACAAATCGAGCAAACTTCTTTTCCTGATCTACGCTCACCGGTTCATTTGAAGGAGGTGTGCTGGTGTCATCTGTCAGATGGTTTATTACGTCAATAATGCAGGATACGTTTGCATCTTTGGTAAAGGCTCCCGTTCTCCCATGTTTTTTGAGAGTTTCAGCTAAATAGAGAATAACCTTTTCGTTTTTATCGCTATTGGCCTTCTCTTGTAATGCTTGGAGAAGATTGTCCAAACATAAGCAGTCACGTTTTGCATCGAAATCTAGACTTGGACAATCACTAGCAAAAGGTGCTGTGGATGCATTCACGCCTAAAAAAGGATAAATCATAACCACTCGGTCATATGTCTCATTCAGCTTGGCCTTTTGGAATGCTTTGAGAGTGTCGTGAATTTTTTTAGCGCCTGTTGTCACCGTGACCTGAACAGACACCCTTGACGAAGGATCTATGAGATCTATCGCTTCAGCGTTTGTAGAAAGGTGGATATTGGCATCCACAAGTGACCAATCATAAACTAAACTTAGCAGTCCACAAAAGAAGCCTTCAAGCTCCTTTAAAATAGTCGTATGTCCAAGTGCTTGCTTGATCTTCACAAGCCGATCTAAATCGGCAAAGTGTTCACCTAGCTGATCTAGTTGTCGCATTTGATTTCTTGGCATACTTAAGATAAGCTAACTAAATGGAGCTAGTCTGTCAATGGTTTGGTTTTTAATGCGCTTGGATTCAGGCAGTAGCACTAGTTGCTCTCGGTTGTTTGATTCTACTATGTCTAGGATAGAGGTGAGGGGCCAGTCGTAGAGATTATTGTCGTTGCTGATGGAAAGTCGTATTTTCCAGTGAGTGTCGAGCTTATCACACTGTCTTTTAGTTATTGAAGAACTAGGTCGATGTTAAACTTAATGTGATTATCGAGTGTTTGAACTTCTCTGTCTTTGTTGATCAAGCAAACTAGCTTCAGGCCTAAACCACTAGATGGTATCTGGTGCTTTTAAGGGTTCCTGTTTTCTCTAGTAGTCCTAGAGAATAGAGTTTTTGTAGATCTCGTTGGGCTGTTTTTGATTCGCAGTTTGTCATTTTGCAATAGTTTGCATTGCTGAGTCCGCCTTTGAAGCCATCGCCTAGTTCGTAGTTGATGAGTCGGTTCATGGCTTTTTGTTGCCTTTCATTGAGTGTCGCTTGATTGAGCTTTTGCCTTAGTTTGGATAAGGAGATGATTTTCTTTGTATGCTGGATCGAAGAGATGAATGTGGGCTGCATGATGGCTAGAGCATTTGATATGTCTAGTG
>CAKZNV010000027.1 GCA_937132085.1 uncultured Rubritalea sp.
TGTATGTTAGTAAGCGAACGTTTTCCAGCCATACCAGCAGGCTAAACCTTCTAAAGAACCACAGCAAGCTAAGAGGTAGCAATAAGAGCTAACTCCAGCGAACTGTTATCTAAAAACTATCTAGAATGTTATCAAACTGCTTATCTAGCTCCTTAGGCCTAGAGAAAATACAGCAAAACAACACCCATAGACAGCCAAGAGCTAGCATCAAAGATACACCCAATAGAAACCATTCTTTGGCCGTATTAAGATCAATCGCCTTCATAATCGCTATACTCAAAGCACCCAATCCAACACCTAAGACGAAAAGCACAAGACGCTTACCGCCCCTGCATGGTTTACCCCAAATAAAATTGCCAATTTTGTAGAGAAGAAACCCTATAATAATGAGCGCTATAAAAAATCCAACTTTTGCAACTATATCTGTCATAATCTACAACAAGTAATTCATTTAAACTACTCTACTAATTAGCCTTCAACTTATCTCTAAGGACTTCTTGGAAGGAGATCATGTCTTCGTCGTTGATCTGGTAGGCTGGGTCATTGGCGTCTAGGGAGAGCTTGCCTTGTTGATCTACTCCCCAGAGAGCTCGCATGCCGTCGCTGAAGACTACTTTCCCACTGGCTAGGAAGCCTGGGCGCACGATGGTGTCAACAGTCGCATCCACATAGCCATTGTAAGGTAGATCTGAGTGATCAGGCAGAGTTTCCTCTTCTGGCTCAGGCTCTTCTTCAACTACGAGTTCGAGCCCTAGATCCATGATCGCAAACCTAGTATCCATGTAAGTGATACCAGAACCGAATTCTTCATTCATCTTCTTTTGCAAATCATTAAGCTGGTCGCCTTCGCTAACCCATTGTGCGATTTGTTCTTTCTGCTGATCTGTGAGGTCGGATACGTTAAACATAGTAGTTTGAAAAATTTCTGCCCCCTTGTATCCCATCCCCTTTAAAAGGAAAGCCCCCAGTAAAAAAATCCATCAACCCAAGCCCACAAGCCAAGCAACATTCACAAAAACCCAAATCACCCGTGGTAAAAATCATTTCACCATCCACTTTTCATCATTAGGTTAGCAATTTAAGATTTAAATCCTCCTCAACTAAAGATAGGAAGGAGCCAAGCAGATGGAAATCACGGAACAATGGATCGCAAAAGCAGCGGGATGGAAGGCTAATAAGGCTGGCAGAGAGCTATTCAGACAAGGCGCTGTGCTCAACTCGACCACAAACAACAACAACGTCGTCACTGGAAGCCTGCGCTCAGGCGCTAAGCCGACTCGTGTCACCGTGAAAGTCCACTCAGCGACCGATGTAGACACGGTCTGCCCTCGACTCGTCTGCCGCCGCAATGGCGAAATCTGTGAGCATGCCGTAGCTCTGATGCTCCACTCCATTTCTGATCCTCCTGAGAGAATAGAACCTGCCTCAAACAGAACGCAAACTTCTCCCTCCAAACCAGCGATCGTCAGCAAGCCACTCGAAGTCATTTTACCACCAAATTTCCCAGAGTCTCTAAACCGTGGTCAAGGAGGTCTAAGCATCCGCACTGTGGAAATAGATGCTGAGGCGACTAACGCAGATCAACAGCTTTCACAATGGCTCAGCGCAGCCACAGGCAAGTCAGCTCCTAGTATGATGGGACTTAGAGGGACGCATGCGCTAACATTCCTAAGAGCTCTAACAGATCATCCTAGAGTGACGATGAATGAGCAAGCCGTGGCGATCAGTAGCCGCGGAACTCGTATCCCGATGACTCTGCACCGAGACGATGATCGATTAGAAATCTCTCTCTGTGAATCCATCGCCCAGCATGGACTTTCTTGGTATGCGGACGACACACTCTACCTCTGGGATAGTGAGCAGAGATGCCTACTGATTCACAATGTCAGCGCACTCTGGAAACCACGCTACTGGCAAAGGCTAGCCGATGGGAATATGGTTTCCATCCCGATCAAAGAATACCTCACTGGTATGGATATGGTAGAGGACTTAGTCATCTGGGACGATGCTAGCGAGCTTGGCAACATCCCTATTTCTGTAGCTGAACCTAGCTTCGTGCTCCAAATAGATGGATCCACTCAACTCCTCAAAGCCAAACTCAAAGCCGTCTACGCTCCAGGTGAACAGCTAACTATTGGCATTCTAAACCCAGCATCAAATGAAGTCACCTTCCCTCTATCTCACCCTACTGAGAGAAATCATTATCTGACTAGAAATCGAGAAGCAGAAGACGAGGCAGCAGGAATTTTGATGCAAGCTGGCTTCCAAATAATCGACTCTCAAGGAGCTTGGCAACTCAGTGATGACGATGAAATAATAGACTTTCTCACGGCAACATTGCCTAACCTAACAGACTGGAAAATCATCACTAGTAACAAGCTCCAGAGTATTAAAAGTAACATCGTCCGAGTCACACCAAACTTTGATTTCCAAGCAAATGCTCCTATGAAAGGCAGTGGTCAAGACTGGCTAGCCTTCGACCTCAGCTTCCAGACAGACGGAGGCAAGGAGATCCCGAAAGAAGTCATCCAGCGGATGCTCAGCACCGGAAAACGCAGCGGAACATCGAAAAACGGTAAACAAGTCATCATCTCAAATTTCGATGCCGACACGATAGAAGTAGCCCTACGAGACCTCAACCCCAAGCAAGAGCACGGCCTCTACTACGCACCGAAAATGCAGGCAGCGTATTTACGCAGACTCCAACAACATTACACCAACAGATCTACTCAGACAGAACCAGATCTAAGCATCACCGAGAAACTCCCCGCTGAGATTTTACAAACCCTAAGACCTTATCAGACCGAAGGCATCGCATGGCTTCACGATCGAGTAACGCAAGAAGGCGCTGCCCTTCTAGCCGACGACATGGGTCTAGGTAAAACACTGCAAACCCTCTCTCTCCTCCACCTTCTAGAATCCGACAAACCACACCTCGTAGTTTGCCCTACATCGCTACTTGGCAACTGGCAGAATGAAATCAATAAGTTCTTCCCAGACTTCGAAGTCCTCGTCTTACACGGCGACAAGCGAAAGGAAAAATTCGCCACAGCACACAATGCTGACATCATCATCACAAGTTACGCTCTCGTGACACGAGACATAGAAGTTTATCAGAACACTGAGCTCGGCGCATTAGTCATTGATGAAGCATCCATCATCAGAAACCCTGATACTCAGGCGGCTAAATCACTCAGAAAAATCAAAGCGCAGCACCGTCTCGCTCTGACAGGAACTCCTGTGGAAAACGCAGTGCGTGACCTCTGGTCGCTCTACGAATTTCTTTTACCCGGCTATCTCGGCAGCCGCAAAGATTTCCAAAATCACTACGAGAAACCACTCAGCGGAAACCTCCCAGACCATCACACCATGAGGCGACTACGCATGCGCACTGAGCCGTTCATGCTACGCCGCACCAAGTCAAAAGTAGCTAAAGACCTGCCTCCAAAGATGGAACAAGTCATCTTCTGCGAACCGACCAAGACTCAACAGACAGCCTACACTAAAATTCTCCGCCAAGGCACAGCAGAGCTCGCTAGCATCGAGGGTAGTTCCTCACAGATGCAGATGCTCACCCTCCTACTCAGA
The DNA here is from genome assembly GCA_937132085.1 of uncultured Rubritalea sp. Lineage (GTDB taxonomy): Bacteria > Verrucomicrobiota > Verrucomicrobiia > Verrucomicrobiales > Akkermansiaceae > Rubritalea. Next base: position 3,589 of record CAKZNV010000027.1, read on the forward strand.
CTACGCCAGGCATCCTGTGATCTACGTCTGTTAGATCAGGACATGGACATAAATGCAGAAGATGCTTCCGCTAAAATCACCCGCCTAACAGAACTCCTCCTCGAAGCCAAAGCTGGTGGCCACCGTGTGCTAGTATTTAGCCAGTTCACCACGATGCTAGCACTCATCAAAACCGCTCTAACAGAATCCGACATCAGCTACAGCTACCTAGATGGTTCTACAAAAGACAGAGCCAAGGAAGTAGAGAAATTTCAATCGCCAACTGGCCCAGACGTTTTCCTCATCAGTCTCAAGGCTGGTGGATATGGTCTCAACCTCACCGCGGCGGACACAGTGATCCATTTTGACCCATGGTGGAACCCAGCCGTGGAAGCTCAGGCTACTGACCGAGCGCACCGAATCGGTCAGACCAAACCGATCAATGTCTACAAACTAGTCGCAAAAGGAACGGTGGAAGAAAAAATTATCCAGCTGCAGAAGAGTAAGCAAGGACTGATCAGCGCAGCCCTGAGCGATGAACATTCGCCAATCATGCAGGGACTGAGCCAATCCGAGATTTCCAGCCTACTTCGTAGCTAGAGCGCAAAATTTCATACGATTACCTACTCGGGGATTGCCTTTTCATCGAATACTTTTACTTTTGCCCCGCACTACACAGATACTATCATGAGCGACACACAGAAAATTTGGCTAGACGGAGAAATTGTTGATAAAGCAGATGCAAAGATTTCAGTCTTTGATCACGGCCTACTTTATGGAGACGGAATCTTCGAAGGAATCCGTATCTACAGCGGCAGAGTCTTTCGTCTTACTGAGCACATCGAGCGCCTGTTTGATTCTGCTAAGGCTCTCCTTCTGAAGCTTCCTTGGAGCGTTGAAGAAGTCTGCCAAGCTACTGTCGACACGGTAAAAGCGAACAATCTCACTGATGGCTACATCCGCCTCGTGATCACACGCGGAACTGGTGGACTAGGGCTCAACCCTTACCTCTGTGAAACTCCGTCCATGTTCATCATTGCGGCGAATATCCAGCTTTACCCAGAAGAAAACTACGCTAACGGCCTCGATCTCATCACCTGCTCTACACGTCGCCCTACTCCGGCATCGCTCAGCCCTCAGGTAAAGTCACTCAACTATCTTAATAACGTGATGGCAAAGATAGAATGTATCCAGTCTGGCGTCATGGAAGGCATCATGCTCAACGAGCAAGGCTACGTGGCAGAATGCACAGGTGACAACGTATTCGTCATCAAGAACGGCATCATCTACACACCACCAGTATCAGATGGATCACTAGACGGCATCACCCGTAGAGTTATTTTTGAACTCTGTGAAAACGCAGGTCTCACACTTTTAGAAAAATCCATGACTCGCTACGACATCTATGTTGCAGACGAAGCATTCCTCACTGGAACAGCAGCGGAAGTCATCCCATTCGTGAAGCTAGACCAACGTGAAATCGGCAACGGTAAACCTGGCGCAGTCAGCAAACAACTTGTCGAAGCATTCAGAGAACTCGCTAACAGCGAAGGAACACCTTGTGTTTAAGCTTTCGAGATGAAATCTTAAATCAAAGTTCGTATACTTACTGCTTGAAATAAATTTAAAATAGGTTACAAGTTAAATCAGAAACTTTTACATGCAGTGTAAAAACACTTTACTGGCTGGGGGCAGATTTCTGGGGGGGACTGCTCCTGGCTAGTAATTCTTATATTTCATATAGATTTCCGTTCATTTACTAGTCCTTTCCTAGTTCACTCTTTATACGGTAAATTCGCTTATAAATACATTTCTAGCACAATTTAAGCCTGCTACATTTTGCCATTTTCGTCTCAATTGGATAGTATTCAGCTCCAATTTTTCTCTCTAAATCAAAAAATGACAGGAATTTTGTAAGAAGAATCACCAATTACTATGAGCTTTTTTTGCTGACTAACTACGCTTTCTGCGCATTACACAAATACATGCAGAAGTAGCAATGAAAAGAAAGCCACTTGGCTCAGGCACGGGCGCAGAAGTTGAGATTGTGACGGTGTCACCACTATTCACATTGGTGAAGCTGAGGCTTTCGCCTGCTGTGAATCCATGTGAAGCTAATGTTCCACTTATTGTTCCGTCTACACTTCCTACTGCACCAAAAAAGCTGGAAGCTTGGTTGATGTAGAATCCAAATCCTGTATCAGAAGTGACCAACGGGGAACCAACGGGGAACCAATTCGACCAGATGGGTCTGTCCAATTTGTAGAAGCTGTGGAGCTACCGTAGTTATAAACTAGAAAGTTTGTTGCTGGAAGACCGTCGAGAACAATGAGATCAGAAGCATTGCCAATGTGTTGGTCAGAAGTAAAACTTGCTCCAGAGGCAATAGCACCGCCATTATATGATGTGGCAATACCGAGTCCTGTTACATCAAGAGCACCAGAGCTGATAATACGTGTTCTCCCGCTTTCATCAAATATATATATGCTTAAGACAGCTTGGCTCTGCCATTGAGCAGAAAATTAAGAGTGCGATTAGTTTAAATAAAATTTTCATGATAAGAATTACTCGAGGAGCTATGGATCTTTGAGATTAGAAGTCAAGACTACTGTAGTTGATTTGCTAGTGCTCAAAGATATCCCAAAACCTTTAAGAGGCGAGACACGGCTAGCAATGACCTTATAAACCTGCGTAGCCCTCAGCAGCGATAACTACACTCCTCTCTTCGCTCCCCATAATTGAATATGGAGTCGGTCAGAAAATCGATACCCTTGGTCACGGCAAATATCTGCTAGCCAAAGTCTGCGTTTTTGCAACGTCACTTCATCACGACCTTCTGGCATGAGTAGGATGCGTTCTTTAGGTAGAGAAAATCTAGCTTCTAGCTCTTGAACCTCAGCGAGATCTTCAGCACTCTGAACTACAAATTTAAACCAAGCATTCTCCTGCGCAGCAAAAAACTGCATCGCATCATCCTTGATTCTTAGCTTTTCGTTGTTCCCGCTATTCGAAAGCTTGGTAGAGACATTCCACTGATCGACAGCCTCACTCATAAATGCATCAGGAAGCTGTGTGCCATTAGTTTCTACTTCAAATCTATAGCTCGGATCAGTCGCACGTAATGATTTGATCAAGCCTGTCCAGCCTTCCTGTTGAAGTAACGGCTCGCCTCCTGTGAGAATGACGTTTTTGCAAGGATACTGCTTCACTGTTTCAGCCACCTCTTTGGCACTGTGAGTGACTATATAATCTTGTTTTTGGTATTTCTCATCATCTTCATGACTCCACGGCGTCCCTTCCCAGTTCCAAGTATACGCCGTATCACACCAACTACAGTGGAGATTGCAGAGCGAGCTACGAATAAAGACTGACGGCACTCCCATGCTCACACCTTCACCTTGAAGCGTATGAAAAATCTCTGCCTTGTCCCCTAGTTTCGCTAATTTCAGCACTGCATCCATGACTGAACCATGTGGAAATTATTCGCTTAGTCAAGTTCAGCCTAGTTTCATCGAAATTTTCAACGACATGCCTAAAAATCTGATGTAAGCTCTCGCATGAGTTTTTTTCATAGCACCCTTCCATTATTATTCATCACGACACTAGTGACAATTGTCGCTTCTGCCTGTTCTGCTCCTAGCTATTTGATAGCGCCAAAGACACTCACACAACGCCAACTCCTCGTAGCCCAAGCTTGGGAAACAGCTAAGAAACACCATCATCTTCCCTACAAGTTTGGTGGAGCATCGCCCAAAGACGGAGGATTCGACTGCTCTGGAGCCACCTCCTATCTGATGACCAACGTAGGCATGAAACCTCCCAGAACCTCCGCACAGCAATATATCTGGCTACGTGATAATAAAAAAATCCATAAGATTTCTCCCAGCGTAAGCAAAGTCTCTGACCCAGCATTCAAAAACCTAAAGGTAGGCGACTTACTATTTTGGTCAGGCACCTACGTTCCTACCGACGGACGCACAGTCAAGATCACTCATGTAGGTATCTATATGGGGATAGACAAAGACGGTAAACACATCATGGCATGCTCCAGTAGTGGCCGCAGTTACAAAGGAAAAAAGGGCAATGGTTTTGGGATTTACGACTTCAAACTCCCCTCCAAATCCTCAAAATCAAAATTTGTAGGCTACGGATCACCTCCATTTAATCGCTAGCTATCTCAAAAAAGCCTTATTTTAAACACATTTACACTCTAGCGACGCTAGTATTTAGCAGGAAAATAGTTCGACAAGTCGTATCAGATTAGCGATTATCGCCTGAATAGCACACTCCCTATACTCAAAATTTATATCATGAATATCAAAAAGAAACTTACAAGCTCCCTAATGAGCATGGCGCTGATCACATCAGCCTGCTCCGCTCTGGGACAAGCTCCTGTTGAGAAAGCCGACTTTAATCAAGTAGGCAAAGAAATGTCAAAAATGCTCATGAATCGCCATTACGAGCGACTCCCGTTTGACGAAAAGCTCAGCGAAAGAATATTCATCCTACTCGTAAAGGAACTCGACCGTGGAAAAGTTTACTTTACCCAAAAAGACATCGATCAACTCAAAGCTAAGTATGGTAAAGACATTCACAAACGCCTGCTCCTCAAACAGAGCAATGAAGTAGCGCAATCTGTGCATGACCTCTACGTAAAGCGAGTCAAGGAACGCATTGCCTTCGCTAAAGGATACCTCAAGAATACTGAGTTTAGTTTTGATAGTGACCGCACCATCTCTAGATCTAGAGAAGACCTACCATTCGTAGCTGACAAAGAAGCATCTAATGCTCTCTGGCAAAAGCTCGTAGAAGAGGCTGTGCTAGCTGAAACTCTACGCCGTGAGAACATCGAAAGACTCGCTAAAGAACAAGGTAAAGAGAACCCACTAAAAGGTGACAAGCCAATCAAAGAGATCATCAAGTTCCGCTACGAGCGCATGCTCAACGCTGTGACAGATGAAGACGATGAAGACAAAGCTAACTATCTCCTCAGCTCAGTGGCTAAGGCATACGGACCTCACACAGACTACTTCAGCGCTCGCGAATATGACCGCTTCAAGTCTAGCATGGATAACAGCTTCGTAGGTATCGGCGCTCTTCTCCAAGCAGAAGACGATGGCGCTACTAAGATCACTGGAATCGTAGTAGGCGGACCTGCTTCTAAAAAGGGTGAGCTCGTTCTAAACGACCGCATCGTAGCTGTAGATCACCTCAACGACGGCAACATGGTGGACATCATGTTCATGAGAATTAACAAAGTAGTAGAGCTCATCAGAGGGCCAAAAGGCTCTACTGTAGGACTTAAAATTCAGAGTGAAGATGGAAACACCAAGATCATCACCATCAAACGTGGAAAAATCGAAACCAACGATGAATTCGCTAAAGGTGAGATCATTGAATCCAAGAATAATGACGGATCAATCCGACGTCTAGGAATCATCAAACTCCCATCATTCTACGTGAATTTCCAGACTGGTGAAAACCGCTGTTCTGACGATGTGAAGCACATCCTTGAGCGCATGATGGAAGAGAAGATCGACGGCCTAGTTCTCGATCTAAGAGGCAATGGTGGTGGCTCACTTGAAGAAGTAAGAGTCATGACTGGATTCTTCACAGGAAGAGGCCCAGTAGTGCAGGAAAAGGATCACAGAGGCAGAATCACACTTCAAAACGCCTTCAAGAAAGCTATCTACAACGGACCTATGGTCTGCCTCATCGACACCTCTAGTGCATCAGCTAGTGAGATCCTCGCTGGAGCACTACAGGACTACAACAGAGCGGTCATCGTAGGCACCAAATCTACATTCGGGAAAGGCACTGTCCAGCAAGCTATGGACATCGCTCGCATGCTTCCATTCAACGCAGTCGGAAGAGACCGTGCTGGATACCTGAAGCCTACGATCCGTAAATTCTACCGTGTTGCTGGATCATCTACTCAGAACAAAGGAGTCGAGTCAGACATCGTTCTGCCACACCTATTCGATGCTATCGAGATCGGTGAGAAGTTCATGGATTACGCTCTACCATACGATGAAATTGCCAAAGCAAATGGATATAAAGCCGCAAACAAAGAGAACCTCTTCATCAAGAGACTAACTGAAAGAAGCCAGAAACGTGTCAAAGCATCAAAAGATTTCGAATACCTCTTCGATGACATCAAGCGTGCAAAACAGCGCATCGCTGACAACTCACTCTCACTTGATAAAGAAGAGCGCCAGACCGAAGTCAAAGAATCTGACGTCCGCACCAAGAAGCGCAACGCCGAGAGAATCAAACGTTTCACTGTCATTCAGGAAAATGATAAAAAGTCTCTCACATTCAAGAGAGTCAACCGTGATGACTTCAACAAAAAGCAACTAGAGACATACGACCCAACTGTCAAAGACGAGTCATACATGAAGCTAGCTGAAGACAAAACTAAGGATCTAGACATCACTCCTGAGTGGCCAAGCCGCATTGACCCAGTCAAACGTGAAGGCATGGCGATCGTCAATGACCTTATTGACCTCACTATCGAAGCTAAAGTAGCTAAAGTAGAAGCAGGCAAAAAAGAGGCATCTACTCCTAAGTAAATCAAGCGTCACAAGTGGATCAAAAATCACTTTATAGTGGCATCGTCAACATCGTTGGCGATGCCATTTCTCTTCTCAGTATTCACGCTGGAGAAATCTACGCCCAGAGTGTCAGAATCATCTGGAACAAGCGTATGCGCTCCACCGCTGGAAGAGCATTCCTCTACGAGGCTAAAGTAGAGCTAAACCCAAAACTACTAGAGCTAGGAGACAATGCGCTCGATCAAGTGAGCCAAACTCTGCTTCACGAACTCGCTCACCTGCTTGCTCACCATCGCCACGGCAGAGGCATCGCCCCGCACGGAAGTGAATGGCAACAAGCATGCGCTGATCTGGGCATCCCAGGAGAATCAGCTACTCACCAGCTTCCTCTACCATCTCGCCGACAGAGAAAACAATGGCGTTATACCTGCCCACATTGCTTCGAAGCCATCGACCGAGTTCGCCGCATGAGACGCCACTCCGCCTGCTACCCCTGCTGTAAAAAATTCTCAAACGGCAAGTTCCACACCAAGTTCCAATTCATCGAACAAGAGCTGTGAAGACGAGCGACTCACATCATAAAATAAATTCGCTAATACTTCACAATCAGAGTATACTTCCACAAATCATGACCGAGCAACAACGACAGCAAGACCTAAAAAAACTCCAAGATGCTATCTACAAGGAGAAAGTTCTTCGTGCCCGATCCATGACTCCTGAGCAGAGATTGGCGGATGTCTTTGAACTCTGTAATGGTGTGATGGAAAGAATGCTAGCCGGAGTCATGTGGCAAAAAAGAATTAAAACTACTCAAGAAGCAAAACAAGTTCTCTCCAAACAAATCGAACGGCTACGATTCGTTCATGACCACGTAGACAGGCAAGAACAAATAGGCGCATGAATGTCGAATATTTAGCCAAAACCGTTGTAACAGCCTGTGTTAAAGAAAATGTGGATTACATGATCGCAGGAGCCTTCGCATTCGGTATTTACGGAATTCCCAGAAGCACTAAAGACGTTGATATCGTCGTATCAGTAACGGACACGAGCTTAATTGAACGGGTTATTACTCGTTTAGAAAACAAAGTGATTTTCGGTGCTCAGGTTCAATTTGACACACTAACATGGGGGAAGCGTCATGTGGGGAAAATGATCGGTCAACCGCAACTTCAAGTCGAGTTATTTGAACTTTTTGACGACCCATTTGTCATTGAACAATTCAACCGAAAAGTAAGTCTGTATTCTCCACAAATAGAAATGGAGTTATGGACACCAACAGCAGAAGACGTCCTTATCCAAAAACTCCGCTGGGCCAGAGACAAAGACCTTACGGATGCTCTGGACATTCTCGTAGTCCAAGAGCCTAAGAATCTCGACATGGAATACATTCGTAAATGGTGCCTTGAGCATAATAGTCTACAACGACTCGAAGACACATTAGCTAAAATACCAGAAGGACTGTAAACGCTTTACACCACATGGGACAAGACTTTCATCATTTTGGAACCTCACATTGGCTAGCACTTGCTTTCGTTTTCATCGCTGGGATTCTCATGGTGAGACTCATGCGATCTGACACTCAGGAAATCATCAAGACTCGTGTTCGCTACGTCTTCGGTAGCTTACTCATCATTGCAGTCGCTATGGATCCTGTGTTAAATTTCATGCGTTATGGCTTCACTGAGACTGGCTGGCATTGCTTTTGGAACTCAGCCTTACCGCTTTACCTTTGTGACATCGTTTCCATCATTGCCGCCTTCGCTCTATTCACTAAAAATAGATACCTGACAGAGATAGCTTACCTCTGGGCTATCGGAGGAACCATGCAGGGACTTCTCACTCCGACCCTCGAATTCGGCTGGAGAACTCTAGAATATTATAACTTCTTCCTGCAACATGGTGGAGTCCCCGTCGCAGCTGTGACTCTCATCTGGGGGCTTAAAATCTATCCTGCTAAAGGCGCATTCCGCAGAGCTATCTATTGGAGTATCGGCTACATGGCTACTGTCATGAGCTATAATTACTTTTCAGGACAAAACTATGGATTTCTCAACGGCAAACCAAAGGTAGGAGGCACATTATTTGATTTCATGGGGCCAGAGCCATATTATCTCATTACCCTGAACTTAGTCGCTTACGCTCTCTATTACATCTTACTAAAAATCGCTCCCTCAGCAAACGAGTAGAGTTGAATAGATGTAATTACCATTTGACCAAATCCCTCATCGGACTCATCTTAAATCTGAATACAACTACACATTATGATACACCAAGAACTAGCTGACGCCATCAATGCTCAAATCGCTCAAGAGCTCACTGCCTCTTATAATTATCTAGGCATGTCCACTTACTTCGACGAGCAGAGCCTCGACGGCTTTGCTAGCTGGATGATGAATCAGCATGCAGAAGAGCAAGCGCATGCCATGAAGCTCCTCATCTACCTCCAAGACCGCGGCGGCAAGGTCGAGCTCGCTGCTATTCCTAGCCCTAATGTCCAGTTTGACTCGGTGATCGAAGTATTTAAAACCTCACTTGAGCAAGAAATAGCTAACACAAAGTCGATCAATGAACTTTATGAACTAGCTCTCAAGCTCAATGACCACGCTACTAAAAGTCATCTACAATGGTTCCTAGACGAGCAAGTGGAAGAAGAGAAAAGCATGGAAGACATCATCGCTCTGCTCGGAAGAATCGGCAACGACACTGCTGGCCTCCTCTACCTCAACGACAAGCTCGGCCAACGTAAAGAAGAGCCATCAGCTTAAATTATAGGTAAAATTAAATATCTGTAACCATTCTCCCATCAGATGCCAAGTAGGTGTAGAAATAATAAACTTATTAACTACTATGAAAAAGAAACACCTATTCCTCATTCCAGCTCTAACCTTAGGATTTAGCTCCTCAGCTTGGGCTCAAGATGTGCACCCAGCACTTACCACCGTCGCTAGTAAAATAGATACTAAAGCTGAATACTTCACCATGAATAAGCTCAGTGGTGATCTTGCTGCAGCCACTCAGTATCTCGACCTAATGATCGACACCGCTAGAAAAAGTGGTGAACCAGTCCCTGCTGGATTGAAAGCAAAGGACATCATGGGCGCACTAGGTATCGATACAATCAAGGCCTACGGACTAAGCTCGACGAAAGTCGATAACGCCTGGGTCAACCGCAGTTTTCTAGACAACGCTGGAAACCATAAAGGAATATTCTCTATTTTCGGATCAAAAAACCAAGATTTCAAAGTAACATCCATGGCTCCGGCTGGCACTGATCTTGCTCTACAGATGCAGCTAGACCTCAGACAAATCGAAACCATTGCCAATGCGATCGCTAACTCTGTAGGTGAAGGCGAAAAAACAAAGAAAGCCATGAGCAAGGAGATTCCTGAGATGGATATGACCGTTTCTGATCTGCTTTCTAAAATCAATGTCACGGCCAATGTTGTGATGGATCTAGATGCTAATAAGACTGTTCCTACTCCATTCGGAGAAGTCGGTCGCCCACTCGTCACTGTCCGTCTCGATGGACTAGCTTGGCTCTGGGATAAGTTCGGAGAGAGAGCGATCTTTGAATCAGAAGCTCCCTTCAAGAAATCCGTAGAAGGTGACCTCACTTACTACAGAATTCCAGCTGAAGTTCTTAAGCAAGAAGCAGGAAACCAAGAAGCAGCGATCATCGACATGTTCGGAATCTCACCAGTCATTCTAATAGATAAGAAAAGTAACCACATCTGGATGTCATCTAACGAAGAGCACCTCCAGAAATGCAGAAGCAGCAAAAATACTCTTGCTGAAACAGCAGAATTTAAAGCGGCATTCGACGGACTTCCTAATAAAGGAAACAGCATGGCCTATGTCTCTAAATACCTACTTAAAGAGATCTCAGAGAAATACACTAGAATTGCAGATTCCGGAATGCTCGGTGAAGAATTTGGCGTAGCTAAGCCACTGGTAGACCGCCTCATGGAAGACATCACTGAGTCAGACAAAGGCTGGTCGATGACACTAGGTCTCGATGACAAAGGTGTCGCTGTCACTAGCCGCGGACCATTAGCTTCAAAGCACCTTAACTACCTAACCTCTATACTCCCGCTTCTTCAGGCTGGCAGCATACATGAAGAGAAGTTCGAAATGGATGCTCCTAGAAGAAGAGCACAGTAAGAAACATTTAACGTAATACCACTAAGTGCTGTGAATTTAACTCACAGCACTTAGCCGCTTTTAACAGCCCTATGATGAGCGCCGCTCTTCCAGAAAACATCGAACAAAAAACGATTCAACGCATTCTCAGCGGTGACGTCTCTGTGTTTTCTGAAATCATCAGCAACCATCAACAAAAAATCAGATCCTACATCTTCAAGCGCTGCTCCAATCATGCAGACGCAGAAGACATCACCCAGGAAATCTTCATTGCGGCCTATAATAATCTACCTCAATACGACAACAGCAAGCCGTTTAGCGCCTGGCTCTTCGGCATCGCTAGAAACAAATCAAACGAACATTTCCGTAAAGCCAAACGTGTCCCAATCCCCTCAGACGACACCCCTGAAATCAGTCATCTAGATACTCCAGATGCCCAAATTTCTACTTCTGAGAGATCTAACAACTTTTGGAACGAAGCCAAATCCATCCTCAACGAAGAACAATTCACCTCCATCTGGCTTAAGTATCATCAGGAATTTAGCATCTCAGAAATCTCTAGTGCTATGAAGGTCACCGAATCTAACGCCAAGATCCACCTCTTCAGAGCACGTAAAAAACTTTCCACCTCCACCATCATTAACCAACTAGTATCATGAAAACAGATAACCAATTAACTGAAGCCTCATACTGCGAAACTATCCAAGTAAGTCTCTCGGATAAGCTCGACGCCTCTCAGCCACACAGCACTCTGGAAATCGAACATCTTAGCAACTGCTCTGAATGCACGGATTTCATGAATTTTCTTAAAAATGACAACTTCCTAAACATCGCCTCAACACCGATGAACTCAGAGAATGACCTCACTGACTCGATCATGCAGAGACTACATGCTTCTGATAAAGTGATCTCACCGAAGCCTACTCAGTGGCGTAAGATCATCTCTATGGGATCACTAGCCGCCGCTGCCGCAGTCATGATCTCACTCACTCTGAACCAACAACAGCCAATTTCAGATGATAGCTCTGACACAGCGACTATCACTGACACTAGCGCCTCTGTAGCGACTTTAGACGAAGAGATTCTCAAACAAGATCTCCAGCAGAAGTATCAAGCTATCAGCTCAGTAGCTGGTGAAAAATGGTCTAACGTGAGTGCTAACATCATCAACGCTAAAGACTACCTTAGCGAAAAAACAGAAATGCTCTCAGACAAGCTACTCTTCCGAAAGGACGGAGCGCCTCAGAGCATGAATGAACATGTCAATACCTCTAAAGTTTAAGATTGAATTTCCTCACTTCCTGCCCAACATCTGGGCATGAACTTTGACACCATCATTCCAAGAAAAGGATCTGGATCTATTAAGTGGGATCGCAGACCAGAGCTCGACCCATTCTGGGTTGCTGACATGGACTTCGCCTCGCCTGACTGCGTTCTAGATGCAGTCAGAGAACGTATCGATCACGGTGTTTTCGGCTATGCCAATGCACACGATGGAATCAACGAAGCTATCACAGGATACTTCGCTAAGCGTCATGGACTCACAGTTCCAACTGGCCAGATTGTCCATCTAGGTGGACTAGTGGTAGCTCTATCACTTATAGCTAGAGCCTTTCTAGCTAAAGGCGAAGCCCTGATGACCTGCACACCGATTTACCCACCATTCCTCGGAGTAGCTCATGATGCTCAGGCTGAAACTATCGCAGTTCCCCATGTCAACGTAGATGGAAAATTCACCTTCGATTGGGACGCCATGGAACAAGCTGTGACAGACAAGACTCGTGTCTTCCTACTCTGTAATCCACAAAACCCACTCGGCAGATCATTCTTCAAAGAAGAGATCATCAAGGTCGCTGAGTTCTGCCAACGTCACGATCTAGTCCTCGTTTCAGATGAGATTCACTGTGATCTAGTCTTTAATGAAGACGTTCAGCCATTCTTCAGCGCACTACATTTACCAGAGAATCTCCGCCAAAAACTCATCGTCCTGCAAGCTCCATCCAAGACTTACAACGTCGCAGGCCTAGGCTACGCATTCGCCGTCATCGAGAATGACAGCACCAGAAGAAAGTTTAATCAAGCTAAGGGCCATACACTCCCAGAGATCAACAGCATCGCATTCTACACAGCAGAAGCCGCCTACCGTGATGGCGAGCCATGGAGACAAGAACTCCTCGCTTATCTCAAGAAAAACAGAGACACCATTACCGACTTTGTTAGAAATGAAATGCCCTACCTCAGCATTCCAAACATCGAAGCGACCTACCTAGCCTGGATCGACTGTAGCGCACTCGGCCTTGATAACCCTGCTGTCTATCTGGAAAAAGAAGCTGGTCTTTACCTCTCTGACGGAGCCTACTTCTCCTCACCTCAGCACATCCGATTCAACTACGGCTGTCCACACTCACGAGTGCTCGAAGGCCTCGCTAAAATCAAAGCAGCCTTCGATAAAATCAAACCATAATCAATTCATGATCAAATATCTCACACTCACAACTCTCGCTCTAGCAGCGACTATTTCTACCAGTTTCTCTCAGGCTAGTCAGCGTGATGATGCTGAGATAAAGCTCGGATTTGAAGCTCTCACTTCATGGCGCAGCGAATACATCTACCGTGGATTCCAGCTAGCAGACAACAGCATGGAATTCCAACTAGGCGGTCAAGTAGCACTCTCTAACAACGAGACCATCGACTTCGGATTCCACCACGGCACAGCGACTAGCGATGGAGATTTCTCAGAAACTGGAGCCTACATCGACTTTTCTAAGAACATCGGCGACATCACCTACACAGCCAAGCTCGCACTACGTGACTACTCTAACACGGACAAAGCACCTGCTTCAAACTTCAAATCAGGAGCAGACATCGGTGGCAGTATCCGCTGGGCGCTCAACGAGGACTTAGATTTCACTACCCACTTCAGCTACGACACAGGAGCTGACGGATTCTACCTAGAAAGTAAGTTCTCATACTACAAGAACATCGACCAGGACTCCTACATCACGCTCGAAACAGGAATCAGTGCCGCAGCAGATTACTACAGCCGTGACGGACTCAACCACGCATTCACTACGCTAGAATACACCTACAACATCAGCGACGCGGTCTCAGTATCACCATTCATCTCAGCCAGCCTAGGCATAGACGACCAAGCCGACAACCACCTCTTCGGCGGCGTCTACTTTGCTGTTAGTTTTTAGGTTCTGTCGAGGACGCTTTGAAAATATTGACTCGTGAAGAAAAACGATATCTTTGATATTGGAAGCGGGAAGGCAGAAGCGAGAAGCTCTGATACAACGTCAAACGCTTGCGGCTACGTGCTTCCTGCTCCGTGCTTCAAACAGAGCACACAAAAAAATTATAGTCACACAAGAGCTAATCAGGCCCTTTTAATTGAGTAACCCTGTCTAATAGTTCAGAAGACCGGCGGCTTCATCCAGTCCACACATCAGATTAAAACTCTGAATAGCCTGACCACCTGCGCCTTTACCTAGATTATCTTCTGCACTCATGAGGATCACTCTGCCTGTGCGAGCGTCGTATTCCCAGCCGATATCGATGTGATTCGTGCGAGTCACATTCTTCGTGTCCGCTGGCTTTCCTTTGCCTAACAGACGAACGAATCTAGCGTCTTTGTATGCCTCTGTTAGAACCTCATTCACCTTATCAGCATCACCGATCAACTTAGCAGATGTCGTGGTGCAGATTCCATTATGAGCAGGCATCAGATGCGGAGTGAAGGACATGAAGACCTTCTCCCCAGCAGCGATAGATAGTTCCTGCTCTATTTCAGACAAATGTCGGTGCTTAGGCACGCTATATGCTCTCACGCTTTCATTAGATTCACAGTAGCTGAACAACACATTACCAGTCTTGCCAGCACCGCTCACTCCACTCATAGAGCAAGTCACAATACTCTGAGGATCAATCAAGCCAGCTTCTAACAACGGCAGAAGTGGCAAAGTAATACTAGTAGGATAGCAACCCGGAGAAGCGATCAATCTCGCCTTCTTAATCTCCTCTGCTCTCACCTCTGGCAGTCCATAAACTGCTTCTTTCAGCAGCTCACGGTCCGGATGTGGTGCTCCATAAAATTCTTCATACACCTCAGGATCACTGATTCTGAAATCAGCACTGAGATCGATCACCTTCAAACCTTTTTCTAACAGCCCAGCCGCATACTCAGCAGCCACTCCATGAGGTAGTGCTAGAAATGCTACCTCCGCACCAGTCGCAGCGATCGCCGCAGCATCTGGCTCTATGAACAAAACCTCAGCACCAGGCGCTGACGCATATCTTGGGAAAACCTCACCAAGTTGCTGCCCAGCATACTGTCTAGAAGTCACACATGTGATCTCTGCATTCGGATGCATCAGCAGGAGACGCAGGAGTTCCATCCCAGTATAACCACTTGCTCCGACCACTGCTGTTTTCACTTGCTTGCTCATAATGATAGTAATTTGCAGTAAATTTCCCACTTGCCAACTAAGAAGTCAGGAATAAACTCCATCATCACCTAAAAAAGGATACTAAACCGGAACGTAGCGCAGTTTGGTAGCGCACTGCACTGGGGGTGCAGAGGTCGCAGGTTCGAATCCTGTCGTTCCGACCAATTTATCTTTATGAAAAATCCTTATCAGCCACCCCGCTCAGAAGCAAATC
>CAKZNV010000028.1 GCA_937132085.1 uncultured Rubritalea sp.
GCTTGGTTGTGGGTAGTGGCTATTTTCTGGTCGACAATCGCACTGAGGCAACATGTTGTGATCGACTTAGCTGTTGCGAGTGTCATCGCTCCGCTAGCCTGGTTTTTTGTCGGGAGGAGCGCCGAGATGAAGCATCACGGGGTGTAGTTTTGATTACGTCTTGTGTCTTGATTCTTGTTTAGTAAGGTAAGGGCTATGCTTAAAATCGCTTGCTCTTTACTTCTCTCTTCCACACTTATTTCTCTCGCTGATATGGTTCCAGTCTATCTGGGCACGGGGACTGATGATGGAATTTATTCAGCGAATCTGAATTCTGAGACTGGTGAACTGAGTGATCTGCGAAATGCGGTGACGACCAGTGGCGCATCATCGCTCGCTCTATCTAAAAACAAGAAGTATCTCTATGCGAATGGTAGGACTCCTGGGAAGAAGGAAGGGAGTGTTAGTGCTTTTTCTGTAGAGGCAGATGGCAGTTTGAAATTGATCAATACGCAAAGCTCAAAAGGCAGGGGAGCTTGTCATGTTTCTCTGGATGCTACTTCACGTTGTCTGTTCGTGGCTAATTATTCTAGTGGAAGTGTCAGTAGCTATTTACTCAGTGATAAAGGTGAAATCTCGGAGGCTGTGAGCCATCATCAGCATGAAGGAAAGAGTGTTCATCCTGGTCGACAAAAAGGGCCACATGCGCATTCCATCTATAGTTCGCCTGACAACAAGTATGTCTATTCCGCAGACTTAGGTATCGATAAAGTCATGATTTACAAGCTGAACGCGGAGACTGCCGAACTGACAATAGCTGGTGAAGTGAAGACTCCTGCAGGAGGAGGTGCTCGGCATATGGTGTTCTCTAAAAGTGGCGATAAGCTCTATGTGCTCAATGAACTAGCTCTCACGGTTAGTCTGTTCTCAAGAGATGCTGATTCAGGGGCTTTAACTTTAGTGAAAACTTCTCCTGTTATGGAAAACAATGCTTCGTTAGTAGAGGTGCTGTCGTCTTCTGAAATTCAACTGTCTCAGGATGGTAAGTTTCTTTACACTGCGACCAGAGATTCGGAGAATAAGGGACGAGACACTATATCGGTATTGGATGCTGAGAATCTTAGTCTCGTGCAAGCGCATAAGACGAGTGCTTGGATACCGAGGCACTTTGGTGTTTCTCCCTCTGGCAAATGGCTGCTAGTGGCTGGTCAGCGTGGAGACAAAGTAGTCGTCCATGCTCTCGATCCTAAAACTGGAAAACTAGAGCAGACGAATCATGCTATTGATTTAATAAAACCAATGTGGATTCTCTTTCCTTAGGACTGATCCGATCTTTGTGGTTTCAGGCGAGCGAGTTTAGCTGCTTTGACCTCCTTGTCTTTGGTGCCTTCTTGGAAAATGAAGATGAGAGCCATGATGGGGAAGATGATTCCCATGATCACACCTGAGGTCATATTAAACCCTACAGTTTTAGCTCGTTTCCCAACTGCCAATCCCCAGATGAAATAAAGGCCCCAGATCAATACAATGTATGCAATATGAGGGATTTCATTTGGGATGAAGTAGTAGGCTGTTTGGACGAGTTTAAAGAATGCGTAAATCATTAGCCCAGCGAGGAAGAATTCCATGCGTGTGAAGCTGCCAGAGAGTGAGAAGTATTCTTTGAGATGTTTTTTTATACTAAATGGGGACTTGATTAGCTCTGCAGGGGCTGATTCATTCTCAGGGTTGGAGGTCGGTGTTTGGTAGGGATTCTTCATGGAGTGATTGGATTTCTCAATATTTAAGGTTAACCGACTCCTGTGTAAATAACATTGCAAGTTGGTTTGTTTATAAGTAGATGCCTATAGTTATACGAATAATATACAAAACATTGAACTATGAGCACTAAAATAAGAATCTCCCTTCTCGTTGTGACCTTTGTCAGCGGTTTCATTCTCCTCACTAAAGTTGCTGAGCCTGAGAAGGTGCTCACACCTGCGAGCGTTGTTCAAGCCACCGAGAGAGCTCAATATAAGAAGGTCTCTGCTCCAGAATTACCAGTAGTCAGCTCTAAGTCAGCAGAAGAGTCAGCTAACACGGCACCAGTTCATGAATGTCCAAGCGGCTGTAATCATTGTCAAAAACAGCTAGTAAAACAGCCAGTTAGAGCAGTCAAAGCAGAGACTCTCAAGCAAGTAAACTCACTTAATGAATGGTATGGTCAGTGGCAAAATGTTAATTCAGAAAATAAAGCTGCACTACTCCAGCAAGGTGTAGAGCTAGCTAAGCTCCGAGCTAAATCAATGAGTGAGCTCATTGAGATTAACCCTGATGAAGCAATCAAACAAACACTGCCTCTTAGTGTCTACGCCGACTTACCTAAAGAAGTGGCTCAAATCATTGAAAAACCTGTGAGTGAAGTTGTTAGTGTGGTGACTTACCCGCTCTGTGCTGGGAAAGAGTCTGCTGGTAGTTATCACAAGATAGGTGATCAACTGCTGAAGTGTCACAGCGCTAGCAATCAAGATCCATCACTGACTAAAACCAAAGCACCAGTATTTGCTTTTCGCCTTAATGGAAAGTCTCTAGTTGTCAGCAACACACTTCGTCAGTTAGATCCTTCAGAAATGGCTGCTGCCGGTCAATTATTCCAATTTCCCGATGGATCAGAGCATGTTGACCCTGTCTCAGGAGAGCCATCTAAGCCTCATCTCAGAGCGGTATTAGCTGGACGCATCCTCGGATTCTCAGATCAGAAGAATCTCGACTCCCTAGAGTCAGCTCTCCAATCAGCTCAGGCATCTAAGAGTCCTGATAGTATGGAATACACCATAGATTCTCTCAGAAATGGAACTGGATTGGACCCTATAGTGATCACTCGACAAGCCGCAATGATGTCTAGCTCCTGGACCACTGGAGATAAAAGAGTCCTTTTTATTCGTGTTCAGTTCTCTGATGTGGCGGCCACTTCCTCTAACTCTTGGTCTCATGCGGCTAGTGGTCTTCAGTCTATTCTAGATAGCGATGTCGAGCCTGCTATAGATGTGAATTCATTCGGTAAATCAAATTTAATCTCTGAAGAATCTACGGGGCTCTACACCGTCGGCAGTTGGTCAGGGAGCTACAGTGGCATGTCTAATCCTGAAGACGCAATAATGAATGCGGCTAGAACAAAGGCTCAAAATGATGGTTATGATCTTTCTGTTTACGATGTTGTTGGAGTCTGTTTTCCATTCCAAAGTAGTCTATCTTGGGCTGGGCGGGCGACTACAGGTGGCCCTACATTATGGATTAATGGAAAAACAAATGCCAAGGTTATCGTTCACGAGCTAGGTCATAACTACGGAGTAAGGCACGCAGGATACTGGAGAGTAAACGGTAGCTCTGAGCCAAATGCTAGTGGTGGAACCTTCGAGCTATACGGTGACCGTTACGATGTTATGGGAGGAGCTCTATTCTCTAATAACCACTTTAACATGTTTTTCAAAAGTGAACTAAATTGGATAGAGAGTTCTAATATTCAAGAAGTAAAAACAGCGAGTATAGGGACTTACCGAATTTATCGATTCAACCATAAAGATACTGACCTCAGTGGCTCTCGTAAATTAGCGATCAATGCGCAGATAGCTGGTAGCCCCGAGCTATGGATAGGCTTCCGTAAGTATGGAGGTCCATTTAATTTAGACAACGGAGCCTATATCATCTGGGAGAATCCTGCTGATGCGGGGCACACTAGGTTACTAGATATGACTCCAGATTCAGAACCTGTAGACCACAATGACATCAAAGACTGTGCTTTAGAAGTAGGGCAGAGCTACACCTTTCCTCAAGGTCCACTCAAGGTAGAAGTCCTAGCTAAAGGTGGAACCTCACCGAATGAATACATCGATGTCCAAGTGACCCTCGGAACACCTGGGAACTCAGCACCGGTGCTCACGGATATCACCCCTAACAGTGGTAGTGCCTTTAAGCCTATCACTTTTAGCTCTAATGCGACTGACCCGGATGGAGATCCTCTCACCTATGCTTGGACATTGGGGCCAGGTTCTAACATTTTCGTTCCTACGAGCACAGAGGCTAACCCTACGAGAACTTATTCAGTAGGAGGCTCCATCACAGTTTCTCTTACAGTGAGTGATGGTGCTGGTAACTTTACGACCCATAGTGAGCAAATCACTATTACCGATCCTATGTCAAGCTGGGGGAAAATCACTAGCCCGACTACTCAGCACCTCAGAGGAGTCAGAGCTGTAAATAATAAACTCATCGTAACAGGAGTAAACACTCTGCTCAGTTCCCAAAACAGTGGAGATAGCTGGACCTCACACACACTTCCTGAAAACTGTGAACTAGAAGATGTGGCTTACTTTAATGGAGCTTACCTGATTGTAGGTAAAATCACAGCAACAGGAAGGAGTGTTATCTACCGTAGCACTGACCTCATTAGTTTTATAAATGTAGCTCCCAATTTCCAATTTAAAGCCCTTTACACCATCGATCACAGTGACACTACAGTCATAGCTGCTGGTGCGACTGGAGCTCTCTACCGCTCCACAGATGGTGTGAGCTGGGAGATAAAATCTAGTGGCACATTCTATGCACTGAATGAAGTAGCCTATAATGGCAGCCGTTTCACTGTCGCAGGAGGAAATGCCACCTTCAATGGCAATAGCTCTATCAGCAACATTACTATCCAATCAAATGATCAAGGAGTAAGCTGGTCTAGCGTCAGTGCCAGTCCGTTCGGCAAAACCCACTTTAGTATTTTTGCTCATAATGGTGAATTCATACTAGGTGACTCAAACACAAGTATCCCATACTCTACTCAAAGTGGCGCTTCTTGGACATCTAGCTCCTTTTTCGCACAATCTTACATCACAGGTATTTCATACGGTAGAGGCATCTATCTGGCTACAGGCATTGGGTTAGACTTCGGTCCAATCTTCGGTCAATGGGATATTGTTAATGACTATTCAGCTCTCTCTCTGGATGGAAAAAAATGGATAGTCGGCCAGAGTCCAACAGGAGCGCAACATAAGATTCGTGATAATGCCTACGCTCACGGTTATTTCTTCACCGTAGGAGATAACGGTAACATCTGGCGCACAGGGCTGATCAATGCCTTTGACGAATGGGTGGCTGAAAATATTCCTCCGGGAGGGAATCAAGATCCGAATGCAGATAACGATGGTGATGGACTTTCTAACCAAGCAGAATTCGCTCTAGATCTAGATCCTGAAGTCTCAAATGGCACGCCTCTCGTTCTTGACCTCACCGGAGCTAAAGCCAAGGCAACCGTTAATCTGAATTCATCTGCTGCACCAGAATTCAATTACAGTATTGAACGTTCTACTGACTTTATTACTTGGACGACCGTAGGAACTACCATTCTCACTCAGACAAACTCACAGCTCTGCATCGAATCAAACTCACCGCATAATAGTATGGGTAAAGAATTCTATCGCATCACCGTGACACCTAAAAACTAGAATGATTCAGTCATGGTTACGATGATGGTGATTGTTGACAGATCAGAGATTATAGGGCATTTGTAGATGGAAATGAACTTACTTTTAGGTGTAAATATAGATCACGTAGCGACTCTTCGTCAGGCTCGTTACACAGGCATGTTAGATTCTCCAAATGCTGAGCCTAGCCCAGCTACTGCAGCGATTGATGCGAAGGCAGGGGGAGCTGATTCTATTACGATTCACGTCCGTGGTGACCGCAGACACATGCAGGAAGAGGATGCTTATCTAGTTAAGGCCGCTACTGATTTACCGATCAACTTTGAGATGGGCAATACCCAAGAGATGATCGATATAGCGCTGAAGCTTCAGCCTGAGTATGTCTGCCTAGTGCCTGAGACTCGTGAAGAAGTGACGACTGAAGGCGGACTCGATGTAGCTGGGCTTTACGATAGCTTGGTTCCTACGGTGAAGACATTGCAAGACGCTGGAATCAAGATCAGCATGTTCATTGACCCAGATATGTATCAAGTAGAAGCTAGCTCCAAGATTGGCGCTGAAATGGTAGAGTTACACACAGGATGTTTTGCTAATGCTGCTTCGGGATGTGCGAGAGATGAAGAAATCGATAGACTGAAAATAGCTTCTGTTAGAGGCCATGAACTAGGCCTGCAAGTAAATGCTGGGCATGGGATCAACTACGATAACATCAAGGCTCTCTACGAAGTGCCGTATCTGAAAGAATTTAATATCGGTCATACGATCGTGGCTCGCTCAGTGAGAGTGGGGCTTACGCAAGCTGTGGCAGAAATGCGCACATTGATGGAGGGATACTCTCCGGAGCTTTAGTATGCATTTATATGGAATTGGTATCGATGTGGTAGAGGTCCAGCGGATTGGTTCTTCGATCGATGAATTTGGAGACAAGTTCCTGAATCGTATATTTACTGAGCGAGAGCAGGCATATTGCAGTTCACAGAAGCGACCAATGATTCACTATGCAGCGAGATTTGCTGCTAAAGAGGCAATAGCCAAAGCATTTGGAACGGGGATCGGAAAAGACATTGCTTGGACTGATATGGAGATAGTCCGTGAGTCTAGCGGTGAACCAAAAGTGGTGATGTCAGGTATGGGGAAAGATTTTGCAGAAAAGATAAAGGTAGTGGATATCAAGATAAGTCTCACACATGCAGAGCACTATGCGGCTGCCAATGCTGCTATATTAGTCAGCGGATAAAAAAATGATAAGAAAGAACCCTTTTTTACTTGCGCTTTTTCAGTTTTCTGTGCAATTTCCCGTCCGTCGCGAGGGGTTTCCACACTAAACAGCCCTAAGCGACACTTACACTCCGGCATAGCTCAGCGGTAGAGCGGGTGACTGTTAATCACTAGGTCCAAGGTTCGAATCCTTGTGCCGGAGCCAATAAAGGCCTTGAAGCGAATAGCTTCGAGGCCTTTTCATTTTGTCGTGATTGTTGATTTAGATGAACCTTATCTAGCTACTGTGTAGCGGTGGTTTTGGAGCCAGTTGATTAGCATTTTGTCGCTGAAGAGTTTACCGAAGACTCGGTATTTGGAATCTGAGAGTGGGTTTTTGGTGTCGATGAGCTCTGCGGTTACTGCTCTCGCTGGTCTATAGTAGCTGGAGTGGACGAAGGTCATGGTGTCATCTTCTACGGTGACGAATCCTACGTGGGTGTCGAGGCCTACGATGTAGATGCCATTTCCAGACTGTTTGAGCTGGGTTCTGATTTTATCCATAGAGCGCTGGCTGGAGATGTCCATACCGGAGCGTTGGACGAAGGTTTTGATGATTCTCTGTGATGGTTGCTGAGCTAGTTTGATACGAGGGACGTTGTAGCCAATGTGAACGAGGCAGGTGGAAACAAAGTATCCGCAGGCGATTTTACCTTCACCGGGAGTTTTAGAGATTCCGTTGAAATCCCACGGTGTGCCATACCAGGCTGGAAAAACATTGGTGCAGAGTTCTGCCTCTAGTCGTGCTTTGACTTGTTTTAGAATGATCTTTTTCTCCGTATTGTTGGCGTTTTTATAAGTTGCGGCTTGGTTTTTTCGGTATTTATCTAGCTGGCTAAGGTTCTCTTTATAGATTGAACGCTTGTTAGTGATAAAATTTTCAGAGGTGGCTTCTTTTAAAACTGGAGATTGAGCGTGAATGCAAAAACTGAGTGATGTGTAGATGAAAAGGCTAGAAAGTAAGGGAATAGAGGAAAGCGACATAGTATTCAATACGTGAATCTATATGCTTATATTTCAGCTTTGTGCAGATAATGAGTAGGCTGAGAGATAAAAAATGATTGCATGAGCATTTTGATTCTTTACATATGTAATCTCTGAATTAAGAGGTGAACGACCTCTGCCAACAACTTGGCATGAAAAATAGACCAATTTTAACTATGAATATTGAACCTAAAATAAAACCTGTGCTGGACGAAGGCTTTGTGCCAGCTGTGCTCTGGAGAAGAGCGTTTGACGAGAAAGTAGCTGCTGATGCTGGCGCACATGATGTGCAGATAGCTCTAGGCCGTCTCGATGGAACTGTCTACCGTAACGACGTGCGTATCCTTTCTCACGAAGGTGATAACGTAGCTCTCAACATCAAGTATGTAGAGCGTCACATCAAGTTCCTACTCTGGGCAAAAGGTGGATGTAATATTTTTGTTGCAGGAAACGATGTGCTCGCTGCACAGCTTTCTGAAATCTATAGCGAGACTGGTGCTCGTAAGTTCGACTGGGACATCATCGGTAAAGGTATGTTCAGTCAGAACATCGCTGTGATCGCTACTACTGCGGCAGAAATTCCTGCTGAAAACTCAGTGGCAGAGCCTATTGGCCGTCACCTAGAGGGAAACCGCATCGGTTTCGACCTCGGTGGATCTGACCGTAAGTGTGCAGCTGTGATCAATGGTGAAGTAGTCTTCTCTACAGAAATCCCATGGGACCCGTATTTCAAAGATGATCCATCTTACCAGTATGATGGAATTATCGATTCTCTTAAGCTCGCTGCTGAGCACCTTCCTAGCGTTGACGCAATTGGTGGTTCATCAGCTGGTGTTTACATCAACAACGAGGTGCGCATCGCATCACTTTTCCGTGGTATCAAGGACGAGAAGGTATTTGACGAAGTGGTTCGCCCAATGTTCAAGAACCTCATCGAAAAAGAATACCCAGGTGTTCCTTACGAGGTGATCAACGACGGTGAAGTAACTGCTCTAGCTGGATCTATCAGCATGAATACCAATAGTGTTCTCGGTATCGCTATGGGAACTTCAGAGGCTGTAGGTTATGTAGACCAAGAAGGTAACGTAACGACTCAGATCAACGAACTAGCATTTGCTCCTATCGATTACCGTGAAAACGGACCAAACGATGAGTGGTCAGGTGATGACGGTTGTGGAGTTCAGTTTTTCTGCCAGCAGGGTGTAGCTCGTCTCGCTCCAGCAGCAGGATTCGATATGGCTGACATGCCTTTCCCTGAGCAGCTTATTGAAGTTCAGAAAGCAATGCTCGAAGGCCACGAAGGTGCGGCTAAGATCTACGAGACAATCGGAACATGCTTCGGTTATGCGATTGCTCACTATGCTGATTACTATCACATCGAGACACTCATCATCATGGGTCGTGCGACATCTGGCCCTGGTGGACAGATCATGATCGACAAGGCAAATGAAGTTCTTGCTGTTGAGTTCCCAGAACTCGCTAAGCAGATCAACATTGTGCAGCCTGATGAGAAGATGAAGCGTCACGGTCAAGCTGTGGCAGCTGCTTCACTTCCAAAAGTGGGCTAATTATGTAATGTGGGATAGCATTACAATAGAATCTATGTTCGACGGAAGGTCCCATCACGGGGCCTTCCGTCAGCATTTATGGTATCGGTGGAAAGGACTATTGGTCCTGCGGGCATTGCTGTGTCTAGCAATGATCGGGGTGGGAGCCTTCTTTATGATTGCCTATAAAGACATTGGTAAAGCGCAGCTTATTGCGTCTGCACTGATAGTGATGGGGTCATTCGCACTAGTGAGACCGATGGTCTGGCAGATGTGGAGTGAGCGAAAGCTGAGAAAGCATCCAGCGTATGGATCTAAAATCATGTATAAATTCTCTAAAGAGGGGATCATGATGGATGGTAAGTCTGGGAAAGTAGAAGTCCCTTGGGTGGTCTTCAAAGAAGTAGTAGCTCTGCCTAAAGGCATGATCCTTTATCAGAATAAGAAGGATTACATGTGGATTCCTGCATATGATTTCAAGGGTGATGAGATGGAGCAGATTTGCGAGTGGTTTGTAAATCAAGGTGAGTTGAAAAGATCTTCTTAGACTTCCTAGGATCTTAGTGTTGTATCGTTCTTATTAGCGGTGATTTGTTGTATCGTTTAGTGTGCTAGCGTTAGTCTTGCTTTATGCTATATAGAGGTTAGATTTTTTAGATCTTCATCTGAACTGATGAACAATTATAGTATGAAATGGATTAAGAACATATTGGTGCCGACTCTGACTCTAGCTTTGCAGACAGTTTCTGCTCAGGGGCTGGATGCGGACAAGGCTGATCAACCTGGTTATCAGGATCTGGTAGCGAAAGAAATGATCCTTCAGTGGGTGGCTACAGAGAAGCTGTTAGGCGATGAAGCGGCTGAGTGGAAGGTGGAGAAGGCTAGAGTTTCTGAATTACTGGGACTCTACGAGAAGGAGCTGAAATTACTGACTGAAGAACTAGAGAAATCTGGATCGGTTGCGACTACTGTGGACGAGACTAAGTCTGAGTTAGAAAAGAAGATCGCCGCAAGTAAAGCTAAACGAGTGCAGCTTAAATCGTTTTTGATCGGTCTGAGTCCTAGAGTTTTAGCGCTAGTGAAGAAGTTTCCAGCACCATTGCAAACTCAGCTAGTTGGGGATGTAGCGGTGCTCAAGGATGTGAATGATGAGACTTCTATACGAGAGATGTTACAGGCTACGGTCAATGTGATAGAGGCAGGTGGTAATTTTAATAGAGGAATTTATCAGAATAAGCAGACGATCTCAGTGGCAGGTGAGGTGATCAATGTGGATGTTATTTATCTCGGTCTGGGTAGAGCGTTTTTCTCAGTGGGTAAGAAAGCTGGAGTGGGAGTGCCGTCCAAGGATGGCTGGAAGTGGCAGCGTAAGGATGAAATTTCAGATGATGTGGTGAAGGCTGTTCAGGTCTTTAATAAATCAACTCAGCCACAGCTTGTGGAATTACCAGTGAAATTGGAGGTGGTGAAATAATGAAGTTCTCTAATCAATTTATTGCATTAGCTTCTATGGCTTTGCTTGCTTTTACGAGTTTGTCTAATGGGCAGACTATCGTGGATAAGGCTCGTCAGGATCTCGAAGCGAGTCAGAAAAAACTCAGCCAACAGCGAAATAGTCTAGCTGATGAGAGGATAGAACTTTCTAGTAAATTGACTAAGAACCAAGCTGAGCTGTTAGAGAAGCGCAGGCTGGTAAGGATCGCTCGAATGAGTGAGCTGGAGCGAAAAGAATCAGTAAAACTGCTCCAAAGTAAAGCATCTGAGCAAGGTGACGAGGTGAAGTTTCTGGAGAGTCAGTTGAAGTCGTTTTCAGTGAAACAACAAACTATGCTTGTCAAAGGTGAGAAGACTCAGGATATTGCAGGCAGTGGGCTAGAGGTGACGATGCTTTCGCTAGAAGCGGGAGTAGATCGATTAGAGAAGATGCTCGGAGGAACGATTATCGAAGCAGAAGGAATTAGTGAAGAAGGTCTTGTGAAGCCAGGTAAGTTAGCGATGGTTGGTCCTGCGATGTGGTTCCAAGCTGATGACGATAGTTTTTCTGGTGATGTGATTTTATCTCAAGCTAGCCGTTCTGCACAAGTGGTAGAAAGTGATTCTAACAATGTGGCTAGTCTGTTGTCAGGTGACGAAGTGGTAGCAAGCGTGGATCTCACAGGAGGTAAGGCGAGAGCTTTGGCGAATATTGATGAATCTCCACTCGACTTGTTACGTAAGGGAGGTAGCTGGGTTTGGCCAATTATTGCTGTGGCATTGATTGCTCTTGTCTGTGCATTGATGAAATTTATCCAACTCTCGAAGATAGAAAAACTGCCGAATGGCTGGATGCAGGGAGTGTTAGAAAATTTAAGAAATGGCAATTCGGCTGATGCTATTACAAGCTGTGGAACGATGTCTCATCCTATTGGTGAGGTGATGGAAGATGCGCTGACTGGCTATGATAAGGGGGCTGACGTGGTGGAGGAAATTGTTTATGAGAAGATGATCGGAGTGCAGAGTAAGCTACAAAAATGGTTGCCATTTATTGCGGTGACTGCTGCTATAGCTCCTCTTCTAGGTCTGTTAGGAACTGTTTCTGGAATGATCAGCACGTTTAATGTTATTACCGTGGCAGGCACAGGAGATCCTAAGCCGCTGGCTGGTGGTATCTCTGAAGCGCTTGTGACTACCATGTTTGGTCTGGTGGTAGCTATTCCGGCCTTGGTGCTACACGCAATGCTTTCACGTAGATCGCAGGGGATTATTCAGACGACTGAGAAGCTGGGACTGACGATTGTTAACTGTATCCGTAAAAACACAAAGTAACTTAGAGGATGCAATTTCTAACCGACATAGTGAATGAAACCCAGCTGGTGTTCAAGCAGGGTGGACCAGTGTTGTGGGTGATGGTGGTGCTGTCTGTGATTCTGTATGGGCTGATTTTTTCTACCTGGATGGGAATGCGAAAGGTGAGGGAGGAAATTATTGTGTTAGATAAAGATAAACTGGATTGTAGCGATGAAAAGGTGCTGGAAGGTGAAGTGGGTATCTTTGCTCTGACTCGCTTAGCATGGGTGCAGCGACGTCTTCCTATGATTGCGGTGCTAGTTGCAGCAGCTCCGTTGGCTGGTTTACTAGGCACGGTGTTTGGGATGTTTATTAGTTTTAATAGTATGGCGACTCAGGCGAGTGTGCAGCAGATTGATAATGTATCGATCGGTATTTCTGCAGCGATGATTACTACTCAGGCTGGATTGTTCATGGCTATACCTGGGGCGATTCTGTTAGCGATATTGAGAGGCCAGGCACGTGGAGTCGAGGGAGATTTGGAGCAGAAGATGTATCAGCATTTAAGAGAGCTAAGAGGAGGTCTGGTATGAGAAGGATGAGACACTTTAGCTCTAACAATGAGAGTGAAGCTACGATCGATATGTCGCCATTGATTGATGTGGTGTTTATTCTGCTGATCTTTTTTATCGTGACGACTGTCTTCAATAACGAGGCGGGGGTCGACGTGGATAAGCCTGCTAAAATGGCTAGCTCTAAAGATCTGGATAGAAATTCTATCATGATCGCTGTGACTAATGATGGACAGGTTCATTACAATGGTAGGAACATTGGAGTGAGTGGTGTGCGTTCAGTGGTAGAGGCATTGCAAGCGAATGGGGAGGCGCTTCCTCTGATTATCCAAGGTGATCAAAAGGCTCATCATGGAGTGATCGTGAAAGTGGTGGGCGAGGCGACAGAGGCAGGAGTCAAATCAGTAGCATTTAGCACCCAAAGATAATGTTTTTAAAATCCATCATCACAGGCTCAGTCATTACCGCGATACTTATCGTGGTCTTGGTTTCGTCGAGGTTGATGCGAGTGGAGACGGAGGACAACGATGTAGTTCTTACGGAGGTGGAAACAGTTTATTTTGATCCTCCACCAGAGCCAGAGCTTGATGAGCCGGAGGAAGCAGAGGAGTTGGAGCCAGTATTAGTGGAGACACAAATGGCAAGTATTCCAGCGTTGGATCTTCTGATGAGTGAGAAGGAGATGCCTGCTCTACCTGAGAGTAAGATGAAATTTGATCCTAAGCTCGCCAATGTCTCGATAGAGATGCCAGAGCTAGACCGAGCACCGGCTCCACTTCCTGTGAAAGCTAAACCAATTTCTAGGCCAACAAAGAAAGCTACTACAAAACCTAAAAACGGTCCAAAAACTACACCCAAAAACAATACTAAGCCAAAGGTCAATCCGAAGCCTAAAGAGTATTACGGGAAAGGTGAGCTGGATAGTTTACCGAGGGAACTCCGTGTGGGTAGCTTCTCTTGGCCATCCCGAGCGAGAGGAAAAAGTGGCACTGTGAGGCTTCTGTTAGAGATTAATACTTCTGGGAGAGTCCGAGTGGTGAGTGTGATTTCGAGCACAGATGCACAGCTGACCATCGCTGCAAAAAGAGTGGCAACTGGTAGTCGATTCACGGCTCCTAAGAAGAATGGGAAAGCGGTGAAGGCTAGGTATCCAAAAACCTATCAACTCAAGAAACCAAGATAGATTTTAAGATTATGATGACTAAGACAGTAATTTTCAGTTTTTTCAGCTTAGCTCTGATCCAGCTTAGTAGTGCGGTTGAGCCGTTGCCAATTTCTAAGAATTACTGGAAGAGTGATGCGTTTCTAAAGTCATTTAACGGGAGCTACAGAGTGAATGCTAAGGTGGAGCCGTATTTGGAAACTAAGGAACGTGAGTTGCTGGTCAGTATCCAAGCGCTGATGGCGAAGGGTGATCGTAAGGGAGCGCTTAAGAAGTTGCAGGCTAGTAAGCTTGCCAAGTCTTCAGCTTCGGTGATGTTTAATATCGGCAATGTAGCCTTTGAACTTGGTGATCTTGAGTTGTCGAAGACTTCTTATCTGGCAGCCATTAAGAAATTTCCAAACTACCTACGAGCGCATCAGAATCTCGCAGTGGTTTATCTACGTGATGAGAAGAAGGGACTCAATGATGCCTACAAGCATCTGTTAGAGGCTGTGAAGCTGGGTGGGGCAAATGCGTCGCTATTGGGAATGCTGGGTAACTGTCATCTGCAAAAGGAGAACTATGGAGCGGCAATGCTTGCCTTTAAAAATGCTCAACTGACTGAGCCTGAGACATTGGAGTGGAAGGTCGGTGAGGCAGAGTGTCACAGAGCTATTGGTGATTTCGAAGCAGCGTTGAGGATATTTAAAAATATAACTTTAACGCAGAAGTATGAGCCTCAGTATGAATTCATTCTGGCTGATCTGTATGAAAGACTAGAGCGATATGAAGATGCGATTACAGTGTATGAATTGTTGCGCAGGAAGGGATCTCTGGATGCTGAAGGTAAAGCTCGCTTGGGTAAACTTCAGTTAATGGAAGGTAGTCGTAGTCTTGGTGCTGACTTGCTCCGTGAGATTTTAAAAGAGGGTGAACTGAAAGAAGCAGGAACTATTTTCGATCTACTGGAATACACTATTCTGTTAGATGATATTCCCTTGGCTGAAGAGCTATACAAATTGTTAGATATTAAGGATTTTAAGAAGGACGAGTATGGTTTTAAATTCATGGGCGCTTGGATCGGCCTCAAGTCTGATCGCAAAGATGAGGCAGCGAAGGTGATGGAGCAAGTTATTGCAAAAAATCCACTAGATGGCCAAGCTCTGTATCTTTTAGCCCAGTATGAAGAGGATAGGGGAGCGAAGGATAAAGCTCTGTTACTCTATGCGCAAGCGGTGAAAGGGAGCGGAGGTAACAAGTTTACAGCAATGAGAGCACAAGCAAGATTACTAGTGGATATGAAGCGCTATAAGGAGGCTTTAAAGATTCTTAGTATATTCAAGCGAGTGGATGGCTACCAGGAGACCTTGGAATACATCAAGGCTGTTGAGGCGCTCTATGAAGCGAGTAAATAGTGTGATCTGATTCGCTCTAAGATTGGTCATTTACTTTACAGGTATTTGAGCTATGTATTTGCTCATCTATGAAAGTTTTGAGCTACAAAGATTCCGGGTATGAGAAGTTCGTAAAGAAGCTAGATCGTAAAGCTATTCCTAGCGTTGATCTTTATGATACAGTGGCAGCTATTATTGAAAATGTGAAATCTAAGGGGAATAAAGCACTCTTCGAATACACTGAAAAATTCGATAAACTAAAGCTGACAGCGAAGACTCTCTACGTGACAGATGCTGAGCTAGAAGAAGCTGAGTCACTCGTAGAAGATAGCGTTAAGAAAGCAATCGCGGCGGCTAAGAAGAATATTCATGCCTTTGCCAAGCGTAGTATGCGCAAGGACTGGAAGTATAAGAATGCTCAAGGTGCAGAAGTCGGTGAGCGATTCGTTCCTTATGATCGAGTAGGTGTCTATGTGCCAGGTGGAAAGGCTCCGCTCATGTCTACAGCTCTCATGACAGCTGCATTCGCTCAAGCAGCGGGTGTGCCAGAAATTTTAGCTGCAACTCCAGCTGGACTTGACGGCAAAGTGAATCCATCACTTCTCTACGCTCTTAAAGAATCTGGCGCTACTCAGATTATCAAGGTCGGTGGAGCCCAAGCAATCGCTGCTATGGCACTCGGAACGAAAACGGTAGACTGTGTAGAGAAAATTTTTGGACCAGGAAATAGCTTTGTTGTTGAAGCTAAGAGGCAACTTGTAGGAGCTGTATCAATTGACCTGTTGCCTGGGCCTAGTGAAGTTTTAGTAATAGCGGATAAGTCAGCCAATCCAGCATTCGTAGCCGCAGATTTACTCGCTCAAGCTGAGCACGGTGGCGACAGTGTGGTTGGATTTGTAACGAACTCTAAGGGGCTTTTAACGAAGGTTCAAAAGCAGCTCGAAGTGCAGATGAAGAAGCTGAGCAGAGGTCAGTATATTTCTGAAGTTCTCAAGAAAGGAACATTTGCTCTCATCGTCAAGGATCTCGATGAAGCGATCACCATTTGTAATCAATTTGCACCTGAGCACTTATCATTAATCGTAGAAGACGAAGACAAATGGCTAGATAAGGTGCGCACGGCTGGAGCAATCTATGTGGGAAATTTCGCAGCAGTAGCAGTGGGTGATTTCTTAGCTGGTCCTAGTCATACCTTGCCTACTGGTGGGTCTGGTAAGTCATTCTCTGGAATCAGAGCAGATCAATTTCAACGCAGAACAAGCATCGTGAGGATGGATCAGAAGGCTGTGCAGAAATCAGAAGCTCATGTTAAGGAGTTCGCTAGAGTAGAAGGTCTGGATGCTCACGGAGCATCTGTGACTATCAGAGCGAATGCTAAATAATAGCTGAATCAATTTAAAAAGAAAAAAGCCAGATGTCTGAAAACGACATCTGGCTTTTTGTTTAAAGTATTATTGAATCAATCTTTATTTTTGTCTTCTGAGAAGAAGAGCAAATGATCCGAGACCTAGAAGCAGTGTTGAGCTTGGCTCTGGAACAGTGACTGTCTCCCAGCCTAAATCACGCAAGAATGCTAGATCGAGCTCAGTGAGTTCTTTTCGGGTATTAACTTGAATATCAGGATCCATTACAACTTCCTGCATCACTCCATCTGAAAGGCGAGCGCTCATTGTGTTTTCAGCGATGTGAGCACCAGGTCCATCTATCAGACCTGTTCCTGTTCCATGGCTTGCGATCGCATTTGCGCCTGACCAGTTTGCACCAGAAACTTGATTGGTCCATGCATCATAGGTTCCAATACCGAGTGCATGGAGGATTTCGTGTAAGGCCACAGAATAGAGGTCAGTCCCAGTTGGGACCAAATTATGGTTATAGTGCCATGTCGTGCTATTGTCATTGTCAAACCAGAGATTACCTAAGGTTGGGGCAAAGGTGGTAGAATAGTTAGCTCCTCCAATAGTTCCACTTAGTGTGCCTGCAACTATAGAGCTACCTCTACCCATGTCTGCGGTAGATGCTGCTGAAGCTGCCGCTGCTGCATTAGCAAAGGTTCCTGTGTTAGAGCCTGATCCACCAGCTCCAAGTCCAATGAATCCTGGGCCGCCTTGACCGAGTGTTGTGCCAGTTAGAGAACGAGCTCCTACGTAAATTTTAAACTCATCCTGAGCTAATGCAGGTGTTAATCCTGAGATGGTAGCTCCTGTATTAGGGTTGGTGTAACCAATAGTGCTATCGAGAGTAACAGACTTACTTTGATCAGTGCCAGTATTCTTATAACCAGCATCACCTGCTGAAATAGCATTTAGCTTTGTTGTAATGGCTGCGGAGAGATCGTCAGCGGCTTGTTGAACGGCAGCTCTTGCAGCAGCACCAGTTGTGGCATTGTCAAAAAATGTGCTAGAGTGAGTGTCAAAGTCTAGCATGATATTTATGGCAGATACCTGTGTAGCTAGAGCTGGAAATAAAGCAGTGACTAGTAATTTTTTTGTCATGTGTGAAATTATTGGTGAATCAGGTTCCGGGAGGGTAATAATGATTAACAGACCAGTAATATAATATTGATGGGGGACTGTCTATCTAAAACGTGATAATTGCTATTTACTTTCGTCATACTCCTTGAGTTGCTTTAAATACTTTCTTCCTATCCAGCCTTTTTCTCCGTTTAGGAGGGTGATGTAGAGAAATTTTCCTCTGTCGGCGATGATGTAGCATTGAGATGCTATAGTGGCAGTGTTGATTGATTGACTCTCCTCAAGTGGTTCTGAGAGGAGCTTACTATCTTGCATGATGATTGCTTTTTGCAGATTTTGAAATGGTTTGTTAGGATGCTGATTGTATCCGAATAAACTCAGGCCTAGAAGAAATAGGCAGAGTATGAAGCAGATGACTGCGCAGCCTAGTTTTGCGCCTCTTGGCTTGAGAACGAATAGACTGAGAGTAGCTATAAGTATAATCCAGCCAGTGATAATAATAGTAGTTCGGTAGGTTTCTATGGTGAGTTTTCCGATCCATGACTGCAGTTCTGTATATTGAGCTGCGATGCTTTTATTTTCCTGTTCTACTCTGTTGAGGTTTCGTTTAGCTGATTCGAGTTTAGGGTCTAACTGTAGAGCTAGTTGATAGTGGTAAGCAGCCTTAGCTGGTGAGTTTAGTCTGTAGTAGCAATTTCCAAGGTTGTAGAATTTTTCAGTAGAGCTTTCAGTTTTGGTAAAGGCAGTAACCGCCTTTTGATAAGCATCGTTTTGGTAATGCTTGATGCCTAGTTGAAATGCCTGTTGGTCAGCATTCTCAGTAGCTTGGAGGTAGGGCGAACTAATCGCTATAAGGAGGATAAATGATATCTTTCTAATGAGCCTGATGATTTTTAGCCTGTTAGAATCGCTGAGTGAGCTTTCAGCATTGTCTTCAGGTGTAAAACATTTTGCATCACGTTCTTTAATGATCGCTATTGCTTCAGGGTGTTTTTTCGTATCGATCCATTTCTCTACAAAGTTTGCTGCTGACTTGAGGAAGCCTTGTTTTAGCTGAGTCAATTCTTTGAATTCTTGTTTCTTCTGAATGGGCTCTACCTGCATCATTTTTTTACTGGTAAGATGGATCTTGAGTTTAATGGCTAGAATGACTGCGGTAATGGCCCCGAAGAATAAATGAATGATCCATAGAAAATCTCTCTGTGGGGATTGCGCTGTGAGAGGTGTCGCTGTTAGAATGATATCATCAATGTCTGATACTTCTTTGTCTTCAGTCACTGTGTCGGGATTGGTGTCTTCGCTTTCTATTATAGAGGCTGTAATAGTGATGGGCTTACCTGGCAGTTCTATGGTGCGATATACTTTGAGTTCAGGGTCTAGGAAGGTGAATGAAAATCCTGGTGTGCTAGTTTCTAGAGAACCTTGTTTGAGAGGATTTGGTTGGAGTAGGTAGGTGAACTCAGCGGTTCCAAACACACTTTTTCTTCTTTCTCCCTGATCCGTTTTATTGGAGGTGATGAGTTGCCAGTGTTCAGCATTTGTTAAAGCAGGTGCCTCTAGACCAGTTAGATTTCCTGAGCCACTGATACGAACAGTTGCTTGAATAGATTCACTGTCTTTGATCTCTAGCTTTGAGCTTATTTCAGCTTCCATTTGGTAGCTCCCGACATCGCCTTTGAAGCCTTTGGGAGTATGTGGAGGAAGAGTCATGACGTCTAGATCTAGTGACGTTGTGACGGGATGAATGTCTACTGGCTCAGTGAAATTACCTCGAGGGCTGATGACGCGAGCATTGTAGGTGACTCTTGTTCTTAGTGGCCCTAAGCTGGCCTTGCCCGGCTTGAGAGCAGTGAGTGTTGTTTGGAATTTAGCTACTTGGTAGCTCTTGCCGTCTATGGAGATGTGTCCTTTAGGGTCGATGTCTCTCGGAGTCTGAAATCTCCATGCCGTGCAGTTCTCTTTCTCACCAAGAGGCAGTCCCCAAAGTGCGACATCAAGGAAACCAGGGATATAAAGTTTGTATTCTATAGTCGTAGTTTCATTTGGGTAGAGCTGATTTTTCTTTGCTGTAAGAAGGGTATAGTAATTGTGAGTTCTGCCTTTAGTTTTTAAACTACTCTTATGTAATCGGTCTAGACTCAGAGCTGTAATTTGCTTTGCTTCGCTAGGTGTTGTGATGCCAGATGCAACGAAGTCGAGGGCCGGGAGAGTATGATACCCTTCCTCAGTAGCTTTAAATTCGTAATAGAATGTGTAGCAAATCTCACCATTGAAACGATCTACTCTGCCATCAAGATAAGTGAGCTCAGCTCCTTCAAGTTTAGGTCTTGGTATGCTAGGTTTAGCTGGGAGATCTGTTATTACATAAGTGACGAGTGTGCTTTCACCTACGATTAAATTATCTGACTCTATGCGAGTTCTCACCTCAGCACTCAAGATAGTGACGAGTAGAAAAAAACTGATGATTGAAGCAATAAACCGAGCAAACATTACCAATCAACGGTGGGTGGTTTTTTCCAAAAGCGAGAGTTGTAGTGATCTAGTGGCTTCTTTTTCGTGTCTTGATTGTCTTTGAGGAACTTGAGAGCCTCTTCTTTAGTCTTAAACTTCTTCGTTGGATCGGGCTTGATTTCCTTAGCAGGCTTTGGTTTTGGCTTATCTTTTAAATCAGGCATGTCTTGGGAGGATTGCTTCTTGCCACCATCTTTATTAGTTGGTTTTAATCCACCATTTTCACCATTCTTGCCGGTTCCATTTTTGCTTTCTTTACCAGAGTTCTTAGGATCGTCTTTTTCTTTTCCCTTGTTGCCTTCATCTTCTTTCTCAGGTGGTTGGGAGGGCTCAGATTTATTTTCGTCCTCTTTTTCTTCTTCAGGTTTGGTTTTAGGTTTATCCTTTTTTTGATCTTTGTCTTTCTGTTTATCCTTTTCTTCCTGCTTTTTTCTTTCCTCTTCCTCTATTTCGAGGCGAACGATTTCTCGTGTGTTCTGGATGATTTTGAGGAGAGCTTCAGCGGATGATTTGTTTTTAATGGATGGAGCGTGATCCGCTTCTAGTTCTAGCACTTCTTGGTATTGGCTTAGTGTCGTTAGAAGTCCTTTTTCCATTGAGTCGAGCTGACTTTCGCTTATCCCACTAATTCCTTGGTCGCCACGAATAGCGGCTTTTAGGTAGTCTAGGAAGTTCATCTCTTTAGGTTGAGAGAGAGGTTGAATGGCTTGCTTGTAGAGAGCATTACTCATGTTATAGCGAGCATTGAGCTGTGTGCTTTTATCAGCGGATATCATGGCATCGCTGTAGCAGATCCTAGCATTGGTGAAGTTTCCAGATCGGTAATATGATTGAGCGAGGGCTAGAGATAATGTTGCATGTTGTTCTCCATTACTGAGTTCACGAGCATTACCTAAATGCTCTATGGCTAGGGGGTAATTCTTAGCTTCTAGCGCCTTGTAGCCTTTACGGATTTCGTCTGGTTTGTCGAAAATTTGTTGAGTGGCAGAATTATACCATGAGTCTTGAGCATGGGTGGTAGAGACGGAGCAGAGAGTGACGATGAGTAGCGTGAGTGTTGCTGACTTACTTCTCAAAACCGGGATTCTGAGTATGCTATACCCCACAGATTTTAATAGAGAGGCAATAACAAGCAGAGCTAGACCCGGAGCAAGAAACCATTGGTATAGTTCCTTAGGGATTAGCTGTTCTCTGCCTTCTAGTTCGTATTGATCCATTCTCTTAATAGCTCTGCTTATGCTGCTACTTGCTCTAATAGTGCCATCAATATACTCCCCAGAAGTGCCTATGGCAAGTTGCTGGAGGACTTGTTTTTCTAACTTACTGATCACAGCCTTGCCCGATTGGTCTCTGTGTAGCTTTCCATTATAGAAAAAGCTAGAGCCTGCTTCGCTTCCTATTCCGATACAGAAAATCTGGATATTAGCTTCATTCGCTGACTCTAGGAGCTCGTCCATGTCTGAGAGTGGAGCAGATCCGTCGCTGAAAATGATGAGAGCATTGGCTTGTTTGCCTGTTTTTTCGAGAGTCTTAATCCCCGCACGCACAGCAGCAGAAAGGTCTGAACCTTTGATATGGGCTGAGTCCGTATCTAGCTGAGTAACGACCTCTTTAATGGTAGGGTGATCGACTGTTAGAGAGGTGATAACATTGGCGCTGCCTGCATAAGCCATGATTCCGATACGATCCTCTGGTAGTGCATCAATGAGTTTGATAGCGATGGCTTTGCTCGCTCCGAGTCTGGTCGGTGAAGCATCCTTGCAGAGCATAGAGAGCGAGGTATCCATCGCAATAAGGATATTACGCGTGTTGATTTTATCCCTGTAGGAAATTCGACCGTAATAGGGGCGAGCTACTGCGGTGATAAGCAGGGTGATACCGAGTAGCCCTAGAATTAGCGTTAGCCACGTGATTGCACTGCTGGAGCGTTTTACTAGCTCGTTTTTATGTCTGTTAGAGACAAATTTCTGCCAGATCTTTTCTCGGTTTCTTCGCATCAGATACGACCCGATCACGATCAATGGGATGATCGAAAGAGCGGCGAACCAAGCTGGATAGAGAAATGACAAGAGATTAGAGTGAGTGAGAGTTTATTGTTCGGGAGCAGGAGCTGGGGCTATTGAGACTAAGATGATGTTACAGAGAGCCATAGCTAGTGCTGCAGCGGTGAACCAGAAATGATATTCTGTATGGCGACTGATGACTTTCTGGGAACGATCCGTTTTTTCTAATTTATTGATGGAATCTAATGCGTCGTTAAGACCGCTGGTGCTTACTGGTCGGTAGTATTGGCCTTTTGTTAGTTTAGCAATTTTTTGTAAAGTCGCGGTATCAAATTCTTGATATGGATATCTCTGGATTTTTTCTGAGACTCGGCCTTCTTTGGTTCCGATGGCGACAGTGTGGATTTTGATGCCAATGGCTTCTGTGGCTTCCGCTGCTTGTATCGGGCTGAGCTTTCCTGTGTTAGATGATCCGTCTGTGATCAGGATGATGACTCTGGATTTAGTGTCCTTTCTTTCTAACAGGCGAAGCGTAGATGAGGAAATAGCGGAACCAATTGCTGTGCCATCATTAAGACTTCTGTCTGGATTTAGTTCCTCTAGTTTCTCTAATACGAAGGGGTGATCTAGGGTGATGGCGGCTTCTAAATAGTCACGTCCAGCAAACGAGGTGATGCCTATGCGATCGTTCGGGCGAGATAGGATGAAATCTTTAATGGTGTCACGAGCTGCGTCCATGCGGCTTCGGTTGCCGTAGACTTTCTCTACAGCAGTCATCGAGAGTGAGATGTCTACTGCTATCATGATGTCGACACCGCTGGCTTTTTTGTCAGTGAACTCTGTCCTCCACTGCGGACGGGCGAGAGCGATGGATGCGAACAAAATAGTGAGAGTAAGTGAGATCCACGTGAAGGCACCTAGATAGTTCTTGGGCTTCACTCCCAGGCTTCCTAGGATGGAAAGGGATGAGAAGACGATAGTGCTAGGAGATCCTATTTTACCCCGTAGAAAGAGCACAGGGATAATTGCCAAGAGAAGCAATAGCCACCATGGATCAGCAAAGTAAAAATGTTTAGAAAACGAGCTAATATTGAGTTAAGGGTAAGGTTATGAAATAGTTCTAGGTATACTGGAATCCACTCCTCTAAGAAGCGTTTCCGTGTGACGGATTAGCTTTTCTTTTTCAGCAGGAAGATCGCTACTTGGTGAATATTTATGTTCTCCAAGCACTTTGAGGTAATGAGTGATTTCATTACGTGCAGCTTCAGGAATGCGTTCTAGATCATTCTTTTCGTCACTACTATTTAGCTGATTGATGAATTCTTGGTGAGTTTGGAAAAGCGATGGGTTGTTAAATTGATGTTGTAGGTATTGACGAGTCAGTAGAGAGGCTTCTGTTGCTAGTTCGACATCGTTGAGCTCTTTTTGTTCGATCTCGCTGAGCCTTTCGAGAGCGGACTTCAGGTTATTAACGGGAGTAGGGGGCTTTACCTTAGATTTTAGCAGCATTTTTAGACCGATGAATAACAGGATGAGACCAACAGCAATCAAGGCCCACTGCCACCATAGGAAAAGGGGAGCAGTCTCAGTAGTCTCAATGATGTCTTCTATCTCTGGCATAAGCGTAAATGTATATAGCCAACGACTAGCTGTAAGATCAATATTATTTCATGAGCCTTTCTTACTAATTATCAAAATGATCGATGTTTAGATCGATTTAAACTATTTTACAAGGATGTAGGTATTTAGCATGCTTCATAAATGTTAGGAATTCCTGTGGAGAATTGTTCTCGTATTTTAAGAAATATTACCATATTTTTGTGGCTATGAAATATAAATGGATTCTCTTCATTGCTGCCTTGTTCGCTCCAATTTTATCGATGGCTCAGATCATGGGAGGTGGGAAAAATGTTAAAGAATTGGATACATGGGGGGCTTTTCCCGAGGGATCTTGGAAAATAGTCAAAGAGGAGCAATCTTTTGGAGTCAAAAAGCAATCATCTACTTCGAAATATTTTAAGGCTGAAGGTGGTAAAGTGGATGTTTTTGACAAGTCAGAAAATGGTTTCGAACTAAAACGCAATCAGACTCATTTTTTAAGTGGTTTTGACCCGAGAAATTCAAAAGATTTTGGTAAGCCTGTCGTTGAGAAAGTAAAACTCACGGTAGATGGAAAAAATTACGACTGTGATTTGGAAACATATACCTTTTTAAAGAAGGTAACTGAAACCGAAAGTAAGAAAACCGTGATCAAATACTGGCGATGTAAAGACGTGCTCCTTCCATATAGAACTGTGGGGAAAAAGGGACCTGATTTGGCGTTGGGGCAGCATGTGTTGAAAGCCTATTTTAAAAACGATTTTCCAAAGTTGAAAGAAGAAGCCACTGTAGAAGTTGTTAAGATCAATGATAAACAAAAAGTCGGGGATCAAGTAATAAGCTGCTGTGTTGAGAATATATCCCAAGTGATGGAGCACACTAGGAGCCGCCGAGGTGTGACAGTTCGCATGAAGGCGGCAGGCAAGTTGGTTCAGATTACATCTCGTGATGTTCCTGGTCACCTGGTGAAGCTAGAGGGAGGGGGGACCCTGACAGAGAACGGAAAAGAATCTCAGGTTTCTATCCTAAAAGAGGTCACTGAGTTCAAGGTGATAAAAAGTAGGTAGATAACTAGGACTGATTTCCTGACAAATGCGTGGATTGCATAAGGTTCTTTGTCATAGGTGTTCATTTGCTTAAAGAGTGGTTTGGACTGTAGTAGTAGATGTCGTAATGGTTCTTAATGTGCGTCATGGATCAAGACGTTGTTTGCATGAAGATTAGATCATTTCAGTCACCTTTCTGACCCACTATCAGATAGATCGATACTGATATCGATTTAAACTATTTTACAAGGTTCTGATGATTCTACATACTGGTTAAATGTTAGAAATTCCTAGTCTTGGTGAGACTCTAAAAGAAACTAGATCACGCTGCCCAGTCTGTCAGATCGAATGCAAGGGACGTGTTTGGAAGAGTGGAGGGTCTCCTAGTAAAGTTTATCTGAGTAGATCATGTCCAGAGCATGGTGATGCTACTGTCTGTATTGCTTCTGATGCACGGTTTTATTGGCTGTCTAAAGGGAGTGATTCTTGTGGATCTGGGTGTGCCTGTTCTGCTGATCCTCAGGGATTAGATGGGACATTAGGAAAAAATGCTTCAGCTCCATCTACTGAAGTGACGGGTGAGAATCCAGAGGATGTGATGGAGGTGTTGTCCACTTGTCTGGCGCTGATTGAGATAGTGGATTCTTGTAATTTATCTTGTCCTACTTGCTTTGCTGCTTCTCCGGTGGGAGTTGGGTCTAAGCTGGATGCTAAACCACTGGAGGATATTCTTATGCGAGTTAAGGGCGTGTTAGAGAGAAAGGGAAATATTGAGATACTACAACTTTCCGGAGGTGAGCCGACTTTACATCCGCAGTTGTTAGATATATTAGATTGGATTTATGAAGAGGAACGTATTGATTTTGCATTGCTAAATACTAATGGAGTAATGCTTGCTAAGGATGATGAGTTTCTAGCTGAGATAGGGAAAAGAGCTCGTAGAGGGCACTTTCAGCTTTATCTACAATTCGATGGCTTGCAAGAGGCTGGGCAAAAGGAACTCAGAGGTGCTGATCTAAGAAAACTGAAAAAAGAGGTGATGGATAGATGCGAGAGAGAGGGAATTCCTGTGACTCTTGCTACTACTGTGAATGAAGATAATCTGGAACATCTTTGGGAAATTATTGAGTTTGGATTATCCTATGAGCTTTGTCGTGGTGTGGCTATGCAGCCAATGTTCCTGAGTGGGCGAAATCCTGAAAATGAAGATCTAACTAAACCTCCAAAGCGCTTAAACACCGCAGATATTATCATGGGTTGTGTAGAGCAGAGTGGAGAGAGACTTCGCTATGAAGACTTTACACCATTGCCCTGTGGAGATCCTAATTGTGCAACGATTGGTTACCTTTTGAGAACTCCATTGGGGGTGAAAAG
>CAKZNV010000029.1 GCA_937132085.1 uncultured Rubritalea sp.
GAAAGGTATTTGCCTTCGTTTTCTGACCAGAATGTTTTGATCTCTTCTTCTGTAGGAGTGAAGTCCTTCTTGTAAGTGTCGAGGTCGATCTGGATAGTTGATGCTGTCATCGTCTGGTTGTCGAATAGGACAGTCCTGTCTGCTATGAACGAGCTAGCTTCGACTCCTCCAGCAACAACTTGCTGGAGTTTGTTGTTCACTAGATACTCACCCACGAGCTCGATGAATGTGTCTTGCTGATAGCCGTTTGATCCGATGCTTTCGAGGAATGCGTTGTATCTTGGACCGTCGAAGTTTCCGTCTCTG
Source organism: uncultured Rubritalea sp. (assembly GCA_937132085.1). Classification (GTDB taxonomy): domain Bacteria; phylum Verrucomicrobiota; class Verrucomicrobiia; order Verrucomicrobiales; family Akkermansiaceae; genus Rubritalea. Next base: position 307 of record CAKZNV010000029.1, read on the forward strand.
TCTACGAAAAATTCAGTTTTGATAAATTTGACTGCTTCTGCTTTAGATGGATAGATTCCGAGTTCAGCTGCTTCATTTTGAACGATGAGTCGGCCACCAACGAAACGTTTAAGGTTAGCATCTGTGAAAGGAGTTCCATTTGGCATGAAGTAGCTTCCTGCTCCGAGTTGGTTGGCGTATCTTACAAGTGGATTGAGATAAACACCAAATTGATTAGTAGGATCAGATGCTTGGCTGATGACTTTGAGTGTGCTGACACCGAGTTCACGGTATTTCACTTCATCGATGTCCTGTCCGTAAGCTTTAGTAGCTGTGCCACGGCCTCCAGAGTTCGGATCGCCTTTGCTCATGGAGAAAATGAGTCCAGCTGCTAGAAGGACGATGACTACCGCCATGAGGCCGGTGTATTTACGCATGTTTTCGATCATAATATTGTCTGCTTGATGCTTGTTTGTTTAATAAAGTTTTGTAGTGCCGTCTGACACTGCGACTTGCTTGCGGGGCTTTTAGGCTGAGAATGCTATAGAATCAACCGTGAAATGCAGGTTTTTACGATTACTGACATAATAAAGCATCTCTTTTCATAAAGTCCTTGCAAATAAGACTAATCTGGAGAAGTTCCCAACGGATTTTCAAGTAATCCGATAACAGATTTTTTAGACAAACAACATTATGACAGAGAAGATTAGAAACATTGCGATCATCGCACACGTTGACCACGGCAAGACGACTCTCGTGGACAAGCTCTTAGAAGCAGGCGGCGCCTATCGTGAAAACCAAGAAAAGGTCGAACGTGCTATGGACTCAATGGATCTTGAAAAAGAGAAGGGGATCACCATTAAATCCAAGAACACTTCCATTCACTGGGAAGATTACACGATCAACATCGTGGATACTCCTGGACACGCTGACTTCGGTGGCGAAGTGGAGCGAGTGATGAAGATGGTAGACGGTGTTCTACTCGTAGTTGACGCGTATGAAGGCCCACAGGCTCAGACTCGTTTCGTTCTTAAGAAGGCTCTTGCAGAAGGTCTTCACCCGATCGTCGTAGTGAACAAGATTGATAGAGATTTCGCTCGTCCAGTAGACGTGCACGACATGGTGCTAGAGCTATTCCTCGAACTAGAAGCTTCTGAAGAGCAGTTCGAAGCTCCTTTCTTCTACGGTTCAGCTAAAAATGGTTTCTTCGTAGGTCACCTCGATGACAAGCAAGTGGACATGCTTCCACTTCTTAAAGGTATCGTAGACAACGTTCCTGCTCCTGAAGCAAACGATAATGAGCCATTCAGAATGCTCGCATCTAACATTGACTGGGACAACTACGTAGGACGTATTGCTCTAGGTAAAGTTCTTTCAGGCCAAGCACAAAAAGGTGACAGCATCTGGCTTCACCGAAAAGACGGCACTAAGGTGCGCAGTAAGGTTAGCCGCGTATTCGAATATGGTTCAAATGCGAGTGCTGAGTCAGCTGTAGCTTCTGCTGGTAACATCGTAGGTATTGCTGGTTTCGAAGACATCGACATCGGTGAAACACTTGCTGCCTCTGAAGATGCTGAGGCACTTCCTTTCGTAAATATTGACCCACCAACAATCCAGATGCAGTTCAGCATCAACAATGGTCCTTACGCAGGCCGCGATGGTAAGCACGTGACTTCACGAGCTATCCGTGACCGTCTGTTCCGTGAGGTTAAGACAAACATCTCTATCGAGGTGAGCGATTCTGACCGTGCTGGTGTATTCAACGTAGCTGCTCGTGGAGCAATGCAGATCGCAGTTCTTGTAGAGACAATGCGTCGTGAAGGCTTCGAAGTTCTAGTATCTAGACCAAGTGTAATTCTCCAGAAGGATGAGCATGGTAAGACACTTGAGCCATTCGAGACTCTCTATGTAGAATGTCCTGAAGATGCTGTAGGTGGTGTGATGAAGACTCTTGCTAACCGTAAGGCTCGCGTAGACAACATGGGGATCAACGCTCACGGATCTACTATCGAGGCGACAGTTTCTACACGTGGTCTTATCGGCTTCGAGTTCGAACTACTCGGTCTCACAAGTGGTAATGGTATCATGTCTCACCTATTCAAGGAATATGCTCCATACTGTGGTGATATTTCTACTCGCTCTACTGGAACACTTATCTCCATGGCGACAGGAACAGCGATTCAGTATTCACTACTCCCACTTGAAGACAGAGGTAAGCTCTTCATCAAGCCTGGTGACGAAGTTTACGAAGGTCAGGTAATTGGTGAGAACCCACGTATGGTTGACCTAGCGGTGAACCCTATTAAGGAAAAAGCTCTCACTAACCACCGTTCGGCTGGTAAGGATAACACTCAGACACTCGCTCCACCGATCATCATGACACTTGAGCGTGCTATTGAGTATATCAATGCTGATGAGCTAGTAGAGGCAACTCCATCTAACCTCAGAATCCGTAAGCGTGTTCTCTGTCCTAACGAGAGAAAGCGTGCTGAGAAGCGTGGCGATCAGAACTCATAGACCTGTAAGGTCTGTCATTGGGCAATAGTCAATGGTCATTGGTTCTAGCAGGGTGCTGGGCTGAGGCATTGAAGGTTGGTTGATGACGCTGTAACAATTTTAAAGACGATCTCATTATTGAGATCGTCTTTTTTTGTTTTTAAGTGGCAATAATGGTTAGTTGGTTATGGTTAACCATTTGATCTTGAATTGGTTGTGTTTTGTCTTAATGTTGGTGGTATGCAAAAGTTACTCATCACACTAATGTTATTTTCAGTTGGTTTTTCCCATCTCGCTACGGCTAAGAAGAACAAGCCCAAGCAAAAGGATTCTATTACCGAGAAGATGGAAAAAGCAGGGAAGAAATATGCCAAGGAATGGTATAAAGTAGATCCCTCAGAAGCCGAAGATTTGTCTGATTTGAAAGCTCGAAACCACTATTACGACCTACTTGTTAAACGAAAAGTATTAAATGTGACTGGCCATCTTGCGATGAAGCTTAAAAAAGAATGGACGATAGTTTCTCCTGAAAAAATGAAACAAGCAATCGAGTTCGTTGCTGAGGACAAGAGTAAGGAAACAGCATTGCTAGTAAAGATGGCAAAAGACCCTAAGCTGAAAGACGAAATGCGACTATTGGTCCATCGCTTGTTGGTTGTTAAGATGAAACAACTGAAAGCCGCCAATAAAAAGGTGAAACCAGCGAAGCAGAAAGCTCTACTTCCGTCAATGTTCATTAGCCTTGGCAGGTTGCGTTGATAAAGAAAAGTCAGTTATTCAGACTAGTCAAACAGCTCTCCAGTATCTCCATCTAGTTGCTGGGGCTGTGACCTAGGGGTAGCGCTGAAAGTCTGGTGAGCGATTTTCAACGCCAGTTTGAGTTCTTTACTGTTCTCAAAGTTCATAGCCTGTTCACAGACTAAGCATATTTTATTTATCCCTTCATCATAATAGGGTATGTATTCCAATGCAGATAAATTAGAGCTTTGAAACTGTGCAGGATCTTTCCTACGAGCTTTCTCGATTTCTGTTACTAAAGAGATTAATTTCCAAGATACAGGACTCTTCTTGGCTAATAGACCTGCTTCAATCAGGTGTGGAGAAGC
>CAKZNV010000030.1 GCA_937132085.1 uncultured Rubritalea sp.
CTAAAGACCGAAGCTATTATAGGTCTCAATCCTTAATCTATATAGGGATGAGCTTACTCTCTTTATTCGTCTGACACACTATTTCTCTACCCAATAGGAAGAAAAAACAGCCACGTGATGAAATCTGGAACTGCGACAAGTCCTCCAATTAAATGGATGAGTCTGAGAACAAGATAAGGCATCATGTAGCCTGGGGCGGAGTCACTCCTCAGCATCTTGTTAGGCCTCTCACTTGGATATATCGGAGGCGAAACTCATCTTCTGGTAAAAGTCCCCTCTGAAATATTCAAACGACAAGGTATACTTATTATCTATGATTTTAAACCAAGGGTTTCCTAAGGGATTAGGGAAATCGCCACATGTCATGTATATACCATAAAAGTTTGAGGATGCTGAACCTCCTAAGGGAGATATAGAATAAGTTCCTTCACCGCTGCGAAACTCCAATAGGCTATACCCTCCACTGTCTGATTCCTCAATGATCGGCATATTCGATAGGACCAAAGAACCATCGGACTTAAGCTCAATAAATGGTTTAGATTCTAAGTCTGAAATAGATGAGTCAATACTTGGGCTGTAGGAGTATGATGCGATTTCATACTTACCAACAACTGATTCAACGCTAGGTTCCTCAGTCACAAGATTCGATCTGCAACATGACTGAATGAAACAAAGAAATATTATAGAAAGAATGATTCTCATACTTAGTAGAACGTCATAGCTTAGAAACTGCGGACGGGGGAGCGGGGACTGTTAATTGATGGTTATAAATGTGTGCAAAATTTCGTATGTAGTCGCCGATGGGATTAGCTGCATCTTGTTCTCTATTTTTGTTGTGTTTCATTTTGCTGGTTTGGTTCATCTAACACCAGCCCTTAATCTTAGCGTATTCAATCTGTTTTAGTTTGTCAATGTATGCTAGATTTTCCAGATCTAATGCTTGATAGTTAGGGTGTCTTGCAAAGTATGGTCCCAGCCAGCCATCTTCGTGTGTAAACGCCATAGTCCATGCCATATTCTGAGGGCATACATAATAATCACTTAAACCTACTGCATCAGGTTTCTTGTCGGTGGTAAACACTATAGACTCATTGTTATCGATCACTAGATACTTCTCAGATATTTGAGAGCTATACTCAGCTAGAGCTTCGCCACCTTCGATAGACTCATAATAGCCCCCACTGAATAAATGCCACTTGTAATCTTTAATTCGACATCCTGTGCGTTGTTTTGCGTAGATGCTCAGCCAGTCTTGTATGACTTGCTCAGCATCCGTGTCAGTTAAAACATTTAGGACGATGCCTGGTGATATTGTGACTTCATGAGACATTCGTATTTTTAGCAGAACAGAATTATTAGTCGTCGGTTAGCTGATATTCAACTGACGACTTTGGGTTGAAATTAAGTGGCGGACTTTCTTCATAGTGAGATAGGCATTAATTAGTTAGATTGTGAGTGGATGAGAGATCTTCGCAAGTATTATTTTGTTAGGGGGGAGCCTTTGGTTCTGGGTTAGGTGCTTGGAAGAGAGTTGAGGAGTGGGGTGTTTAGTAATACTAGTGATGAACAAGTTTTGAGAAGTAGAAGACGCACCATTATTATCACGGGATTATTGGCTGTTCTGATCAGTTATATCGTGATTCTTTCATGAGTAGCTAAGGGACAGCTCTCTTTGGGTTGAGGTAAGCTTCTGCATCCTGTCGATTCAATTCTTGGTCAAATACTGAATGTGATCCGTCTCTTGTAGCAGAGAATATAGGTTCTTCAAGGTTGTCTAATCCAATCATTATTTGATAAGTAGCATCTAGATCACGCGTTACTTCGACCTTCAGACGTTCCTGTAAAAAGGGTATTAAACTTCTATCAAACTTCTTCCCAAGAGAGAAATAGGCTGATATCCGATATGATGATCCACCATCCAAGTCTTCAAGGATAGCTTCCTTTAATGTATTGGCTAATAGATCAGGATTCACTCCAGATAAACTGTGGAATTCAATGTCACGCTTTTCATCGCTATCGAGAGAGTTCCCGTTCGCTGCCGTGAAAAGACTAGCTACTGCGATGATTGCTTCTTCGGGGATACGCATTATTTTAGCAGTTCAGTGTTATTAGTTTACTCTTGGCTGATATTCAGCGGGGTAAACTGGGGTTGAGGTGGAGTAAGTATTGAAATCATAGCTGTTTTTATTTTTGAACTAAGGGACAGGCCTGGGTGGATTGATCATGGTGGATTGAACTCGCAGCGGGTCAGGCGTTAGGATCGACGTCTTGTTCGCCTTCACTTGGTTGAAGGGCATTTGGATTGTCGATTTCTTCAAGTAATCGAGGAAACTTCTCCACCTCGCGTAGTAGCCAACTTGTAAAACGAAGCCTGTCGGCGGTGCAATAAGGGTTCTGTTTATGCTGATCTGCGAGAGCCAAGACTTCACACCACGCACCAGAATTAATCCAAGCCCGAAATTGGTCTGGATCGGGAGAAAGCGGAGAAAACATTATATCCATATCGTCTGGTGAATCGAGAGGCGAACGATTCGTTCGAATGGCGTGCACCATAATATCAAACCAGTAGGGCTGTTTCACCCGATTGGAATATCCGTCGCATCTAGGGTCCGGAACATGACTAGAATGACGGTCTATATATTGCCAAGAATATATAAAAGCTACATGAATCGCTAAAACGAAGAAACCTCCAAAGGGAAACAAACTTTGACCCCAAAAAAACAGAGGGAAGGCTAAAACCAACTGACCCAAAAAAAGAACCGAGAAAACAGCACTCCAAATCTTGAAACGTCTAGATGAGACATGCTTTGTTATCATAAAATTATTGGCGAACGTCTTAGCATAGCAGACTCCACGGAGTGAGCGAACTTTGACGAAGGTGTTGAGGTTGTAGTTAGGTGAAAACGCTACAAACAGAGCGCCGTGGTGGTCGGACTACTGCGCCTTGTGTGTGCGTAGCATGCACTGAAACTAGA
>CAKZNV010000031.1 GCA_937132085.1 uncultured Rubritalea sp.
CGGAGCGGCTGCTAATAGTTCAATATTCATAATCAGTTTAAAATCTGTGTAATCAGTGGTTAAAATTGTTCCCCTCGATCAGCCATATCCAGCCCCTCAGCCACCGTGTTTCCTGTAGGCTCAGCCTCAACAGTCTTCACTGACTCCATAAAACGCTTCGCAGCCTCCATAGTAATTAGTGACATCACCACTCCGACAAACCCCTCAGAATGACCATGATCACCCAAGTAAACCCGCTGGTGTTTCAAATCCTCATCAGACAGTTCACCGACTGCAACAGCATGATCTGCCGCTAAACAGATTTTTAGGAATGTAGAACTTCTACCCATTACCCGAGAGCCTTTCTAATAGTTTCTAGCTTGCCTTCAGCTGCATCGAGCTTCTTCTCTAAGTCCTGAATAGTCTCGACCTTATCAAACAATAGAGCTTGCAGATCTTTAATAGCATCAGTCTTATCAGCCCCATCAGTCCTATCAGATTTAGCCACCATCTTCGCTGGTTCCTTCTGCACAGCCTCCTTAGACACTGGCTTGAAACCTGTAGTCTCCACTAACCAGCTAACGATCGCATCAGCCAACACTTCAGCTCGTTGCACTCTCATATTCAGATCCACCAAGAATTTCTCGTCGGCAGGATTATCAATAAAACCAAGCTCGAACAAAACAGATACGCCAATCGTTCTGACGAGCACTGCAAACTTCGCCTCCTTGTCTGCATCCCCATCACGGAAATCATAACGAGATTTCATCGAGAAAGCCTCAGCGTAAGCATCGAGCATTGAGGTAGCGAGAGCGTCGCTCTTAGTTTGACCAGGAGAAGTGAAAGCCTCGAAGCCGTGACCATCACCATTGCTCGCATTACAGTGTAGCGATATCAGCGGAGCTCCTAGCTCATTAGCTATAGCAGCTCTATCACCGAGAGTAAGAAATCTATCATCCTCTCTCGTCAGCCTAGCATCAACACCACGCTGTTTCAGAGCGAACCGCAGAGCCTTAGCCTCTGAAAACACAATATCTTTCTCCTGCGATCCTGTGACGCCATTGACCGCTCCTGAATCACGGCCTCCGTGACCAGGATCGATTACTATAATTGGTTTCTTGCTCATATTATAAAATTGTTAAGTTCCGTTTCATCACCCTAAGCTTTGAGTTCCTTGTGCCTTCTTGCGGCAAAAGAAATCCATCAACCCAAGCAATCAGTCTAAAATCAGTGTAATCAGTGGTTAAAAGTTAGGCAGTCAGCAATAGGCTTATAAATTCGCTTTAACTATCTCGTGCCTTTGAAAATTGTTAGTTCTTGCCGAGGCGGGGATCGATAGGATCGTTCCTAGGTTTATCGGCTGGCTGAGCATCCTTAGACCTCAGATCCACTACCACAGTGCCTGAGACTCCACGGTCAGAGACGTCGATCTCTCCTTGGTCAGTGAGAACTCTAGCTCCAAACTCAGCTTGAAAGCCGCCAATGGGAGTCACATGTTCGGACTTCACCATCACTGACTCAGGACTATTCTCGATCTGCTCAGCATAAGGCAACGTATTAACCTGATAAGCAGTCGGAGTGCATGAGGTCAGGCTCAACCCAATAAAGCCCAACCCCACGACCAATATACCCAACACAGGTAAATTTATTCCGCTCTCAGACTTAAAAGGCTTAATCTTGTCCTGAGTGAAAAATCTAACAAGAGTATTCACGGCCGTGAAAATAGCAGTTATCTCGACAGGATTTTTAGCCACCCATTCTTGGACAGCTGGAAACAAAATTGACAGCACAGCGATGAGCTGCACCCAGAGAGTTTTAGATTGATATAATGGTTTCGTTTGCATAGTGTGACTTCAGTTAGATGTTGATTCTTAGTGGCCACTTGATCGGCCAACAAACACATCTAAACACACTTTGCTCCATACCCTCAGAACACCTGTCACACCTGTCACACCAACATCATAAACTTACTCGCTGGCACTCTCTCAGCACGTAAATGTCGTGGCTTATGACTACTGAAAACAAAGTAAAACCATGCTTCGCATACGCTGGAGGCAAAACTCAGCTACTAAAACACATTCTTCCACTCATTCCAGAGCACAGCCGATACGTAGAGCCATTCGCTGGTGGCCTCGCTGTTCTGTTAGCTAAGAAACAATGCAAGGTAGAAGCCATCAATGACCTATCATCTGACCTCACCACATTCTACCGAGTCCTAAGATTCCACAAAGACGCTCTCATAGCCGAGCTAGCCACGCTCCCAAATTCCAGAGAGATCTTTGATGAGACCGTAAGAACAGAGCCAACCACAGACCTTCAGAGAGCCGCCAGATTCTTCTATCTTCAGACCTCATCATTCCAGAGCAATCGCAAATACTGGGGAAGAGGTAGAGACAGAAACCACGGCCTAGATCTAAGACGTCACAGGAAGCTGTTAGAGGACGTTTCAGCTAGACTTCAAGGCGTTTACATAGAAAACAAAGACTGGCTTGGTGTCAGCCAATACTGGGACTCTACAGACACATTTCATTTCTTCGATCCTCCATACATCACTGGCGAAGCCTCTAGCTACGACGCCTTTCAGCGAGAAGACATGCAGCTACTAGCCGACCACGCTAAAACTCTAAAAGGAAAATTTATCATCACAACGGACGACTCCGAACCATGCCGAGAAATATTCGCCGACTTCGAGTTCCAACAAGTCCCGATCCGCTACGGCAGCAAATCCGTCAAAGGAAAGAAAACACCCACCAGCTACGAGCTAATCATCACAGGCTTAAAATAACTCACCATCTTCCAGTATTGGCCGAGAACGAGGTGCTATCTGATTAGACTGCATTAGCTCCCGATGTTTTACTACGGACTCCAAGTCGAGAACCAACTTGGTGTTCGTAGCTCTTCCATCTTTCCGCTCCATGCCTGGTCGCACTTTCCAGCCTACAATATACTTCTGTCGAACAAGTCGATAAACATCCTGACGTGTGACTGCGGCAAACCCACCGAGGATTTTACGAGCTTCATCCACGTTACCTTCTAGCACTGGCTTAGTAGCCATAATCCTAGCAGAGCCATCCCCATTGCTGGAAACCTTAGTCTCCCACAACATGAGCTGCCTTTTGTTAGATGTCTTTTGCTTAGTCATAGATCCGTCCTATCTGCCTGATAGAACACATCATATCATAGATTTCCAAAACCCTCCAAAATTAGGTGAAAATAACCTAACAAAGCTATTCCACTACATCTTCTAAGTCTGTGCTTTCTACATAGTCACCACAATAGTCACTTAGATAAACCCATGGCCAAACTACATCATAAACCTTAATATCAGATTCCTGTTTATTTTCGATTCGCTCTTCTCTAGATGGTCTCGGTGCATATCTATGGCACTGCCCTTGATCGCCACTGTGATCAAAACAAAATTCACAATTCTTACACTCTTCAGTTATTTTACTCATAATTTTTATCTCTCTAAATCTCTAACCTTCAAATCTGCCATATCAAAAAAAGCAGAACCAATCGCACTAACCAGCATCGCTAAGCCACCAGCCAACAACACAGCTGCTACTCCACCGAATAACCAATCATCTTTCATTGACAGGAACGCTTTAAAAAAAGCTGCTACTCCTGCGATCATGATCACCCAGCACACCACCTGCACTACCATACGCCCATCTCGATACGCACTATTCTTGCGCACCTCTTTCACAGCCAATTCATACTTATTTAAAGTTCTAATTTTTTTCATAGTTTCATTTCTAGTTCAACTATCTTCTTCTCAAATTCATCTAAATCAACTTGAACCCTTTCAAATTCAAGTTGGCGGCCTTTCATTCTATACGTCATTCTCCCATCTTCAAACACCAGACGTAGTCTATAAGTAAACTCTCCATCATAATAAAAGGAGACCTCACCATTCACCTCATTCACCTCATATCGATACTCATCAGCAGTTTGATTCATATCTTCATGCACAAGGTAACCACGACCATCGACATAGACTCGATAATAATAGTTCATCTCTGACTTACGACCATCGATGGGGATTCTCCAGACACCCTGCATCTGTTCTTCAACCGTTTGTAGCTCATTGGCTACGACCTCTTTCTCCTCACATCCTATACAGAGATGGGCTAAAATGATTATCGTTATTAGTTTAAAGTATTTCATAATTTCATTTCTTAGGTTTCCTAGGCGCTCCTTGCCAGTGCCACTCTAACAGCCACTTAACATAAGCCGTTGTTTGTGTCCATTTGTCAGGTGCTGGTGGTGTTTCATCTTTCATATTCTTACCCCCTCCATATCTTACGGTGCATATCCCACACTGGCCAGATCCACTCGAAATCATCTTCAACATAGTATTCCACTGGATACTGAACATTATTAGCTATAGCTGTGATCTTATGATCAATCGTGAATTCAAAGCGTCTAACAATAACACCTCCGTCTTTAAATCGAGCTACAGAAACACCACCTGAAGTAGGCTTGCGACTTGGCATTGCGACTAAGACATCATCCTCGTTAATGAAAGGAGACATACACTCTCCTAAAACCTTTACACCTTGAGCGTCTAGATCGGGACAGGTAGTAACCATCGTATGACGCCAGTCAGGAGCAGCTTCATCAAAGTCTTCATTAATACCAGCATGAGCCATCCCCACTATAGGAATAATGTTCTGCTTTTTTGTTTTATCAACTACATAACTGGCTTCATCTTCACGTGGGGTTGACATTTGTTCAATGCCGCTTTCACTTTCAAGCTCGCTCAATCTTGACAAAGTATCACCCATCGGTTCGGGGTCAGAGTTCTCGTAATTGTAGAGCATAGTCCTTGAACAACCTAGCTTTACGGCCAGTTCGTCCTTAGTTATCTTGTTGCCTTGGGCTTTACGCTCTCTTATTAAATTGAATACTCTGGTGGAGAAACTTTCACTCATGTTGATATTTTGTTCACTTTTGACTTTACAAATCCTGTAAATCTTTCACTTTGGACTTAACAAATTATTGTTAAGTAAACAAAGACTGAACCAATGCCAAGTCCTGCACAACAAAAAAATAAACCAAAGCCACTCGATAAGCTGACTGTAAAGATAGCCTTATTAAAGAAAGGATGGAGCCAAGCACGTCTAGCTCAGGAGGTTAAATCCTCAGTGACTACCGTAAACCTCACAATCAATCACAACACCTCTTCTGACGTGAATCTGAAAATCCGTAAAGCCTTAGCCATATGAATATCGAAAACGAATACAACTTAGCCTGCATAAAGCTGACAGCGTCTCTAGCAGTCAAAGGCGCTAAGAATCTAACACTCGATCAGAAGATCATGATTCACCACGGCATCGCAGAGCTATTCCCAAAAGATTCAGCTGAGCACAAGGAAGCCAAAGAAACAGCCTACGCACTAGCCACCGCAGAAAAGAAGCAACTCAAACTAACCCAACTCCTCAACACTTAAAATCATGGCGGCCATAAAAAAGGGAATCACCAAAAAGGAAGCAAAGCAAGTGCTAGCTGACATCCACCTCAACATCAAAGGAGCCGCTAGAAACGCCAAAAACGTCCAGACAAAAGACTACCTGAACATCTTCGCCGACAACCTCATCCCACTCGAAAAGTTAGCCGACCAACGCACTCAATCTAAGTAACCATGCCAGACACCACTCACATCTACGAAATCCTAGACCCAGCGGAAGCCGCCGAGCATGAGCGTCTCGCATCCTTACTAGAGCTAGCACGATCAAAAAAGCCTCTAACAGTAGCCCAGCTAGCCGAGCTAAGCGGATGCTCAGAAGCCGCTATCTACGCCATCCAACAAGACGCTCTAGCTCAGCTCCGCAATCAATTTCCAGAACTCAAACTACACCTAACCAACTAACGACCCAACATTATGGATACACAAAACACCTACTACTGGGACTGCGACTGTGACACCCAATTCATTCATCTAAACATTCACCGCCTTCGTTGCCCAAAATGTCAAGCAACCGAAGCTGACGCTCCTGAGTCACTTGAATCTGAGGTAGCAGTTCAGCTCAACCACTTTCTTCCGAGATACCTACTCAATAGCCTCAAGCTAGAAAGCGAACCTCAACGCTCAAGATGCGACATCAGAACGCATGAAGATCTCTTTATAGTCCAGTCCGCTTTTGACGCATTTGGCCATGACTATGACGACGGTCAAACATCCGAAGGCTTCATCATAGTAGAGCCTGAATTATTCAAAGAGATCGTAAAAATCCTCACTGATCCAGAAGGACGTAAACAGCTTCTAGAACTCATATCCTAAAACATAAACCCTAACAACCTAACACATCAACCCATGAAAATAACAACAGCCCAAATCGCAGTAACAGCAATCGGTATCGCCGTAATATTCGGACTCATCGTGCTGAGCAACAACATCATGACACAGCTCATAGACTCACCAGCCACACACTGGAAAGCCTGTCTCATATCAGGAGCTATCATACTACTCCTCGGCCTCATCATCCTAGCCAAGTCCCTAAGAGCCGCCAGCGACATCCACCTAACGGATCTAGACTACAAGCCACACGACTTCGAGAGCAGCTCACTAAGCAGCTTCACCAGTTACCCTGGGCGCACAGACTGCATCATCAAGACCGCTCAGGAATTCACAGCTTTAGAACGCCGCCAAAAAGCCATCGCAGAATTCCAAGACCACTACGCTGAGTTTGCCGTGAAGAGCAACAGCAAGCAAGTAGCCAAAAGATTCGGCCACCGTGGACCACTCGGCGAAACCCTCAACTAACAACCGTCATGCCCAAGCTTAAACCCAACATCTCAGACCTCTCCATTGCTGGATTACTCGGCCTTCGCAACACGGAATTCACAGATCTACTCAACCAAGAAACACCAGAGAAAAAGGCTTACCGCACTGGCTACAGACATTGCTCATTAGGCCAGAACTTAGAAAGTAATCCATACCAAGACCAAATCCTAGCCACTAAATTCAACCAAGGCTGGGTAGCCAAGCTCAACCAACTCATCAAATCACAATAAACCTAAGACTAAGCAAATTAAACAATCATCATGGCATACACAAATCTAACCAAAGCAACAGTAACAGAGTTGGAGCAAGTCCTCACTGAGCGCAACGCCAGTTCTCTATTAGCCAAAGAACTCAAATTACTCATAAAGCAACACCCAGAGCAGGCTCAAGAGAACATCATAAAATCATTAGCCAGACTTGGAACAGCACTCGGATCGCTACAGCTCCACGGCATCTCACTAGAGCAAGCTGTGGACATCCTAATCACAAGCCACAACGCCAATAAGCAGTAACACCTAATCACCTAACACATTTACCAATGCCTACAAAATCACCATTCAACGCCAACGCATCCTACGAGGAAGCCACTAAGCTTCCGAAGGAATGTGCAGTAAGAAACATCATCAACACCAGCGTGCAAGACGGGAAGATGAGCCTAAACAATGAATCAGACCTCGCTGTGTTAGAAGAATGCTTCAACCGTGAATCCTCATTGCAGGCTCCACGCAAAAGCATAACTAAACCGCTAGCAGCCAAAATTAAGAAGCTCAAAAAGCAGACTACTTTCGACATAACAGTAGACGAGGTAAAAGCCCCTGACATCTGGCAACCAGCTAGAGACTACTACTCAGCCGCTCAACGCTTTGCAAAGGCTGGCATAGCTTGCCAAGTGATGCTCGGCTTTGAGCTAGTGAAGCTAAAGAAAACTACTGGATATGTTCAAGGAGGTCGCCGCAAAAAGCAAAAAGCGCACGATGCGCTTTTTGCTACTTTTGAAGAACATGTCAAAGCTGAACTAGGCATATCGAAAGACACAGCCAGACGTTTCATAGAAATGTCAGAAGCTGTCAAACGCCGACTCAAAAGCTGTTACAACAATCTACCACTACTCGACAAATCAATCACCGATTATTCTGACGAGCAACTCAAGCTCCTAGACGCCGCTGTCAAATTAGCAACTGACGGCGAAACCCAAAAGTCTCTGCTAGAGGAATGGAACCTAGCCAAAGCAGCTATCGGCTCTGGAGCAGATGGAGGTGACAAAGGAACAGGCAAACCCAAAGAAAAGAAAAAGAAGCCAACCATGCAGCAGCTCTCATTCGCTCTCTTCGGCGACCCTATAAACAAGCTAGGTCTAATCCGCTCCGACTCGAACTACAAAAAAGCTCTATCGGCTTTACCTCTTGAGAAAAGTGAGGGCAATCCGACTTCTCTCATCATTATTAAAACCGAGCTAGAATCCATGCTCGAAGATGTGAAATCCACCATCAAAAAAAATCTCGCACACGCTGAAGAAGAACAGTCTCAGCAAAACTAACCAACAACCCTACAAGACAATTATGAAATCACTAGAAGTAGCTCACACAACAGAAAACATACTCAACCACATCAATGACTGGGACGCATTCTCAGCACTATCTAAAGCATGCCAAAGTGACATCCTCACCAAGCTCTCAAGCATTCAGCAAATCAATAATTGTCCAAGCGGTCAACGAGGCGCAACTCTGAAAGCAATTTCAGAAAGCAGGAAAGTAGGCAAAGCCACACTCTACAATGAGCTAAACAGATTCAAATCTGGAGGCTGGCGTGGACTCATCAATAAATCAAGATTCCCTAAATACAGCGGCTCCATGCCACAAGCTTGTAAGAAAGCTGTCATCGCAGAGTTTGAAGATCAAAGCAGGGACGAAGACGCCGCTGAAGTTCGCCGCACTAAACTATCAGATCTACACCTCTGGAGAAAGACAGGTGATTCTACCTACCGTATCCCTGGATACACCTCACCACCTGAAGATGATCCACGCTATGGCCACCCACGTGGATGGTCGCTCAAAAGCTTCGAGAGGCTCAAGCTAAAAGGCTATCAGAAGGCTCTATCTAAACAGGGAGCTAAAGCAGCATCTAAATTTCTACCTAGTGTGCTTACCACACGAAAGGGCATGCACTTCCTAGAGCGTGTTTACTTTGATGACCAGGACTATGATAACAAGATAGTAGTATCAGGATTACCACAATCAGTCAGACCAGTAGGCTTCAACTCACTAGACCACTACACAGGAGCGCACCTCGGCTATCACCTCAGAGTAGTCACGAAGACAACTGACGAGCAAACCTACAAAGCTCTCACAGGAAAAGAATTCACATGGTTCGCACTCCACCAGCTCCAGACCATCGGCTACCGCACAGACGAAGCTCGCACTACCTACATCTTTGAGCACGGCACAGCCAACACCTACAACAATAAGAAACTCTCCACATTCTCTGGTCATTGTAGTTTTGAAGAAGCTGTAGCTGCATTGACTAATAACCAAGTCACTATCGAGCGATCAGGTAAATTCAACGAACCTGCATTCAAAGGAATGTTCTTCCGCCCACAATCTTGCGGTAACTTTAAGTTTAAGACTTGGATAGAATCATCATTCAAGCTCGTGCGCTCATACATGCAGGCATTACCAGGAGCGATGGGAAGAAAATATGAACTAGCACCTGAAGAACTCTATGGAGTGGAACTCTACGAGAAACAACTTCTCAAATGCATGAGCCACATGCCACCAGCGATCATAGATAAAATGCAGCATCACATGCTCACCTACGTAGAATTCGCAGACATACTAGAAGCCGTTTACCACGCTATCAATCACCGCACTGACCACAATCTAGAAGCTTGGAAAGAATGCGGATTCACTACACCGATTTGGAGACTCTCAGAAGACTCTAATCACTGGATGCCTCGTAAAGAACTCGAAGACATTAAAGACGAAGAAGAGCGCAACTATCTGCTTAGAAAAGTAGCAACGAACCCGAAGCTAATCAAAGAGGTGAACATGAGTCCAGCAGCTGCCGTGCAAGAGCTTCGCAAAGACCCTGCAATCACCACGCTCCCACGATCAACCACACCGCTTTTGATCCCTAAAGAATGGGCTATTCTAAAGAAAGTAAAGTCTAACAATGTGATCAAAATTCAAGATCCATTCCACAATAAGACATACCATCAGTATGTCACACTGCTCAACACTAAGCATGGCAGTCTCATGCTGAAACCTGAGCAAGAGATCCTCTGCTATTACAACCCATTCGACATCGACAACCTAGTCATCTGCTCAACCGATGGAGCCTATCTCGGCACACTCACTAGATCCATCCCACGCTCTAGTCACAACACCCAGCAGACACTCGATCAGCTCGGAGCAAGAGCAGAGATGAAAGCACACCTCGAAACGGAGCCTAGATCCAGAGCAGCGAACATAATGAAAGACCGCACAGAGATGCGCCAGCACAACGACAGACTCAAAGCTGGTGACCTCAGCACAGCCGAAGAACGCCGCTCAGTAGCTGGAAAGAAAGCAGCTCAGACCAAGACAGAAAACAATATCACCAAGAAAAAATCCCGCACAGGAATGACTCGCGAAGACCTCACTTAAAATAACCAGCCACCCAGCACACAACACATGCCAGAATACAAACTACCTATCGACGCTAATCGCTTGAGTGACGTTCTCGAAAACTACACCATGCGCCAAGCAGAAGCTATCCAATGGCTCTACGATCTCATGATCGAGAATCAATGGGGATTCCGCCAAGCTGGCGACTTCCTCAATTACGACAGCTCAACACCGTCCAGAATCTTCAACGGAAAATATCCAGGAACAATTGAGCCATTCATAGAGAAGCTCATCGCATTCAAAGAAGACTGGATCATGAATCACGGGATCATCACTCCTGACTTCATCGAGACAGCGAACACCAAAGATATGTTCTTTGCCTGTGACAAAGCTCTGAATAACAGAGAGGTCGCTCTAGCCTACGGAGACATCGGTTCATCTAAGACCAAGTCAGGTGAAGAATACTGTAAGCGTAACCCACGTGAATCGCATTATTTCCGCTGCAAATCTTCCGAAGCATTCGGCTCATTCATCCGATCATTCGGTAGAAGCCTAGGACTCAAGCAAGGCTCTATAGATTCACTACGAACCAACATTATAGCCAAGCTAAAAAGAAAGAAAACGCGGCTCATCTTCTTTGACGAACTGCACCTTCCATTCACTACGACCAGTGACAAGATTTCTCTCAAATATGTTGAATACATCCGAGACCTACATGATGAGCTAGACTGCGGAATAGTCCTCTGCGGTAGCAACGTCTTACTCAAAACGATCAAAGACAATATCTGGGCAGCAGCCCTAGAGCAAATCCTCGATCGCGGCAACACCCGAGTATTCATTAACAAGTATAGTCAAGTTTCAGATTTAGCTGATTTCTTCCAATACTACAACCTGCCCACAAAGCCAACTGACGAAGCGTATAAGCTCATGAATAACATCATCACTAAGCGATCACTCAGAAGCCTCGTGTTCGCCCTCAGAGACGGCAAAAACGCCGCTGATAAAATGGAGCAACCATATTCATGGGATCACTTTATAGACGCCTACGTCATAAACAAATCCCTCTCAGTAGAACCAAAGAAAACAGCCTAACAAAATCATGAAACCCAACACACCAATCCGAGAATTTTTACTAAGTATAATCGGCAGTTGTTTGTCGAAATTGGAAGACAAAATAAATGATCAGATCATCATTACTGACGACGATTATTTAGTGATAGCTAGTGATCGATACTACTTCTTCTGCTGGCTCGACAACTTAGTCACATTGCTCTTTGAGCTCGTTTATCCAGATTCCGAATCAGAGTGGGAATTCAACCAAGACTTCCCACGTCATCTTTGCCCTTGGATTCACGATGAGCCTAATTTCGGATTCTACCCATTAACCATAATCAAATGATCACATTAGAACAAATCAACGAACTCATTCACCAAAACTACCAGCTCCAAGCCGAGCTATTAACCCTAAAAGAAATACTAAAAGAAGATGATCTCAGAACAACCAGCCAACACCAATCAGCAGCCGAAGGACACGTCGAAAGAATGTCCGCAGTCCTCAGCGACACCAAACCCATCCACACCTACTGATAGGAACATTAAAAGTGAAATACGCAAAGACGTTTCATTCATCATTAGCATTCTCCGACACTTAAAAAATAATGATAGAGAAGGTATGCAAACTTTTCTCACGGACTGGCTTTATGAACTCCTATCACTTCGCAAATCACCATTCAAAAAACAAGACTGGATCTCAGTCGATGAAGAACTCCCAGACGCTGATATCGAAGTCATAGCTTACACCAAAAATGGCTACCACTACTTAACATCTTTTAATGGTGAACATTTCTACGAAGACGATGAAGTAGCAATTAACGTCACTCACTGGCAACATCTCACAACCCCAGCCCTATAACCAAATGGCACTAGATCACCAACACACAGCCGACCAAATCGTCGCAGATATCAAGGTGCTAGATGAATCTCTAATTCACGCAGAAACAGTCGGCCAAGTCAAAATCTGGAACAGCATCAAACAACACCTCTACGGAGTAGCTGATCACCACGAAGACAAAGCCCAAGCTCAACAAAAAGAAGAGCAAAACCACAACCTATCACAACTACATAAATCAGCCGACCAGGCACTAACCAAAACATCATAAATATTATGCCAGAATTCAAATTAGAAGATCTCACCGAAGAGCAATTAGCCACCGCCCTAAAGCAGAAAAAGCAGGAGAAAGAATTGCAAAAAGCGAAGGCCAAAAAAGAGTATGTAGCGAAGAAAGAAACCTTCTGCAATAGCTCAGCAGAGTCATTCGATAAACTCCACGCAGAACTTGGAACGTTGAAGAAACTAATGACCTCTACAGCTCACGAAATTTACGATCTCATGTATGAGATAGACGGCAAGACTCCGAAGGAAACCAAGAGTTTCTCTATCAAGAATCAAGCCGATAATATCAAGATAGTAGTAGAGCGTCAGGAACGCTTCGAGTTCACCGATGAGGCCATCGTCCACATCAACGCAATCAGAGACATCTTTAAGTCTAAATTCTCCGAGAGAAACAAAGGAATGTATTCCATCCTAGACGGCCTCTTAGTCAAGAATTCCAAGATGGAATACGACCCTAAATTATTAGCCAAAGCAAGACGCCAAGTCAGAGATCTAGGAGACGACGAACTCATCAACGAATTTGACAAACTCGACGAGTGCCAGGAAGTCACAGGATCAGCACTATACTGCCGCCTATACCGCCGAGATGCAGACGGAAAATGGCAAGACGTATCACTCCAATTCTCAAGCCTCTAACCACCTAAATATAATGCCTGAAACATCCGCCAGACCGCACCCACAGAAAGAGCAAATAAAGCAGCTCTACGTTTTCACACAACGTGCGTCTGGCGGTCTCTATTCAGACGCTGGAGCTATCTCCATACACCTCCCAGCCAGCAACCTAAAAGCCGCCGAGAAACTAGCCTTCAAAAAACGTCTAAGACTAGACGGAAAACTAATCAACTAACCCAACAACATCATGCCAACACTCAACTACAAAGCAGACCTAATCGACAAAGTAATCGACGGCTCAAAACCACACACGATCCGCTTCGGAAAGCGCATCTACCAAGTAGGCCAAGACGCAATCCACACCACAGGAAGCCGCACACCAGATTACAAAGAACACCGCCGAGACCAAATCACAGCAGTCGATAAAATCCGCATTAAAATAGGTCGGTATGCCGTGCGAATCTGGATTAACGATCAGCAACTCTCTACGGCCGCCGCTGACAAATTAGTAATCAATGATGGATTCACAGGATACAAAAAATTCGCTCAATTCTTCCGCACTCAACACGGTCAAGAATTCGACATCACAGGCCAGCTCATCCAGTGGTCTAAAACCCCAATCACTTACTAATAACTAACCCAACAACATCATGCCAAATAAACGTAACTCAGCCTTCTGGGCAATCTGGAATAAAGCAGTCAAAAAGTTCACTGAATCAGACTTCACAAAAGAGGAAATCGAAAACGAACGCCAAGAGCTACTCATGCTCGCTGGTGGCAAGCCAGACGGCAAAGGCCGTTACTCAACAACAAAGCTCACCAACGGCCAATTCAACACAGTCCTCGACCTTATCGAGACAACAGTGCTCGGAGAAGACAACCAGAAACGCAGATCTAAATCTCTCATCTGGAGTATCGAGCAGCTCGGCCACGACGATCCATATCTAGACAAAATCGCCAGCGACCAATTCAGAGCCAACAGCTGGAGACAATGCAACGTAGTCCAACTCGGCCAACTCCGCATGACCGCAAAATCAAGAGCCACAAAATAATGGATAAGGTAATCGAAAAAATAAAAAAGCTGCTACGCCTATCTAAAGACGATGCAGCTTCAGCTAATGAAGCAGCTCAAGCCCTCACAATAGCTCTAAAACTAGCCGCAAAGCACGGTATCGACCTACAGACTGTTTCCACCGATGACGACACAGAATCGGCAACCACGCACAACACAGCGAAAGCACAAGCTCACGGAGACGCAGAGAAGTATGCTTCTTATCTTGTAAGAGCCTTCTTCCACACCACACCGCTATTCCAAACCTCCAATGGTAAAAAATCAGTAACCTTCATTGGAGGCAAAGTTCAAACCGAACTTTCTATTTACGCTTTTGAATACATCGTTAAATCTATGCGACTCGCTTGGAAGAACAACACAGACCGCAGACTCAAACGGTCTGGCTTCCTGAGAGGCTACTACAATGCTATGTGGTCAGAAATGCCAAAAGTATTCAGAAGCAACGATCTAGTCGTCTGCCATGATAAATATATTGAAGAAACCTTCTACAGCAATCCTCAAGTAAAAAGAGGCACTGTAAGTGACACATCCAGCAAAGGCGGCTCAGCCTCTGCCGCAGCAGGATTCAGAGCTGGAAAAAAACAAGGCATCAGAAACGGCCTAGATCTAAAATAATTTATGTATCTAAAAGACAAAGCAGAATTCATCGCCATCGTTGTTCGAGTAGTAGCGACTCGCTTCGCTGTCGATCCTGCTACCTGTCTTCACAAATCAGCACCAAGAAGCACCACATCACAAGCACGACTCTTTATAGCCTACATACTGATCCGTGTTCACAACCTCCCATACGACGACGTCATAGCGTCCCTGAACTATGCAACTAGAGTTACCGTCTGGGTAGCTCTAGACTCAGTCACCAAAAAACTGGCACGCAGAGCAGATGCTCGACTCATGCGCCAGTGCTGCAAACAAGTTGCACGACTCACTAAAGTTTCTAAAACCTCTGTCCGATCACTTGATAACAGCACAGAGTTTCTAAATTCACCACTGCCCACTTTTTCGGGCTACCATCCAGCTACAAGGTTGTAGGTTCGGGCTATTTCGGCTTCTTTCTGGATTCTTCGCCCTTTCTAATATTGCATGTCCTTATTCAAACGAAATCTGAGTCTGCTTGTTCACTGCCAAACTCAGCACCGCACCTTGATTGTAATCGGTATGATTCCCCAGAA
>CAKZNV010000032.1 GCA_937132085.1 uncultured Rubritalea sp.
AAGAGACTATGCTTGTCATCTAAAAGGAACGAACTAGAACTAATCTATGAGTAACCCTTACGAAACACCGAACACAAACCCTCTCGCACCTCAAGCCACTGCATCGCATGCTGAACTAATCATTCCAGGCCTAGAAAATGCTGCATACCCTCTCAATGTATCGTTCAAAATCCTAGCCCTCGCTCCTCAGCTCAGTATCACGGATGCTACTGGAAAACCATTGCTCTACGTCAAACAAAAGCTCTTCAAGTTTAAAGAAAAGGTCGAAGTTTTCACTGATAAATCTAAAACCACACTCATTGGCACCATCAAAGCCAATAAAGTCCTCGACTGGTCAGCACGCTACTTCTTCGAAACTCCAACAGGTGCACAGATCGGCTCAGTAGGCAGAAAAGGCATGCGCTCAATGTGGAAAGCCAGCTACGAAACCTTTAACCCTGGTGATGAGACTCCTGATTACAAGATTTCAGAAGAAAACCCATTCGCTAAAATCATGGACGGACTCATCGGTGAAATCCCTATCGTAGGCTTCGCGTCCTCCTACCTTTTCCACCCAAAATACGCAGCTACCAGTCACAGCAACGGCCAAGTAGTCATGCGCCTCACTAAGAAGCCAGCACTCTGGGAAGGCAAATTCATTATCGAAAAATTCTCTGACCTCACCACCCCACAAGAGCTAAACCTCATCCTCTCCTACACCATGCTTCTCCTTCTTGAGCGAGCTAGAGGATAAAAAATGCCGAAATAGCATAAAAACTACATTAACCAACTTTTCATGGAATAAATCTCAGTATCAGGTATCCTACCTATTACGTTATGAAAAGAACATACAAAACAATCCTCATGAGTGGAGCAGCTGCGATTTCCGTAGTAGCTCTCGCTTCATGTGGAGATAAACAAGATAATGCAACAACTAGCCCAGACACGGCTCCAGTTGCTACAACCGACTCAGCTCCTGCTGTTGCTGCCCCTGCTAAGACAGAGACAGTCAGCCTAGAGCTTTCAGGACTCAAGTGAGCATCTGGTTGCCCACCGAAAGTGCAGTCTGCACTTTCAAAACTAGATGGAGTCACAGTAGATGATGTTACTAAAACATCCGCTAAAGTAACAGTAGACAGGTCTAAAGTCAGCGACGAACAAATCGTCCAAGCTGTCACCAATGCAGGCCATGGCTACTCCGCCACAGTTAAATAATTCAACCAGCTAACCTAAAGAATAATGAAAAATACATTATCACTCGCACTAGCTGGCGCCATTCTGATTACTGCGCCAGCATTGATCTCATGTGCTACACCTACAGAAGCTGTTCAGGCTCTTGATACCAACGCGAAAGTAGAGACAGTAAATCTAGGCCTCTCAGGTCTACTTTGAGCATCTGGATGCCCACCAAAAGTGCAGTCTGCACTTTTAAAAGTATCAGGAGTATCTAGTGCATCAGTCACTAAAACTACCGCCGCTGTTGTCATCGACCGCAACAAAGTCACCAACGCCCAGCTCATCAAAGCTGTCCAATCTGCTGGTGATGGCTTCAACGCCACTGTAAAGTAGCATCATAAATTCTCAAAAACGGAACGCGTCCCCCCTCGTTCCGTTTTTTTTTGTGAATCAGAACACAAAGCTTTAACCTTTAACCTACTAGCTTTAACCTCGAATATTTCTCTTTCCCCGTCTCACATTATCCTCCACTCTCACTCCAATGTCAGACAATACTCAGAGCATCTTTACCGCAGCCAAAGTCCTTATCGACGGCCCCTCTGAGCTAGTGTTCGACTACGCCATCCCAGAAGGCATTGGTGACGTCGTAGTAGGCTGCCGAGTCCGCATCCCACTGCGTAATAGAAACTCCACTGGAACTGTCCTAGAGATAGGCACCCCACCACAGAGCGATTTCACCCTCCGCCCACTTCACTCTCTCATAGATCCTGAGCCACTCATCACCCCTACGCTCATGAAGCTAGGACGCTGGCTGGCCGACTACTATAACGCTCCCATGGAACAAGTCATGCGAGCACTCCTACCTGAGTCCGTCCGTCAAGACGCCCACTCAGAGAAGACTCGTAAAGTAGTCGTCCTAGAAAACATGCCAGACGAAGAGGCTCGCCAGAAGCTTGCTAAAAAGGCACCCAAGCAGAACCTCATCCTCACACTCCTAGAAGCAGCCTCTGGACAAATAGCTCTAGCCGACCTAGGCGGAGGCTCCGTCACAGCTTCAGTAAAATCACTAGAGAAAAAAGGCTACGTCACCATGAAGCACGAAGCCGTGCGCCGAGATCCAGACGAGGACCAAGAGTTCATGGAGTCCTTTCCACTCAAGCTAAACCCTGAGCAAGACGTCATTCTCAAAGAAATCCTCAACCCCGAAAACACCAAACCATTTCTCCTCCACGGAGTCACAGGATCAGGCAAGACTGAAGTCTACCTGCAAGCCGTCCAACACCAGCTCGACCTCGGAAAATCCGCACTCATCCTCATCCCAGAAATCTCGCTCACCCCACAGACTGTGCAGCGATTTAAATCCCGCTTCGCCTCACTCCAGGACCAAGTCGCAGTCCTCCACTCCCACCTCTCACAAGGAGAACGATTCGATGAATGGCACCGCATCCGTAAAGGCAAAGCACGCATCGTCATCGGAGCTCGCTCAGCCATCTTCGCCCCACTAACAAATCTCGGAATCATCGTAGTAGATGAAGAACACGAGAACACCTACAAGCAAGAAACCTCGCCACGCTACCACGGCAGAGACATCGCCGTGCTCCGTGCCCACATGGAAAAGTGCGACATCGTCCTAGGCTCAGCCACCCCATCACTAGAGAGTTTCCACAATACCCAAACAGGAAAATACCAGCTGCTCAAACTCACCCTCAGAGCCGACCACCAGACCATGCCCATCATTCGTGTCCTCGACATGAAAATAGAAGCCCAAAAGCAAAAAGGCCGCATGGCTATCCTCTCTGACAAGCTCCGTCTCTCCATGGAGAACAAGCTCAAAAACGGAGAACAAATCATCCTCTTCCTAAACCGCCGAGGCTTCGCTCGTTCCCTCCAGTGCCCACCCTGCGGCCACGTTTGCGAATGCCAGCACTGCGCCATCCCACTCACTTACCACCGCACAGAAGAGCGACTCGTCTGCCACATGTGCGGCTACCAGTCCATCACCCCACGCAAGTGTCCATCCTGCGGAGACAAAGCGATCCGACTACAAGGTTTCGGCACAGAAAAGGTAGAAGAAGTCATCAAGAAAGTCTTCCCCCAAGCCAGACTAGCCCGCATCGACGCTGACTCCATGCGCCGCAAAAACGCCCTGCGTGACACCCTGGCTAAATTCAAAGCCAACAAGATAGACATCATCATCGGCACCCAGATGATCGCTAAAGGACTACACTTTCCTAACGTAACCCTAGTAGGTATTCTCAACGCAGACCTAGGCCTCCACGTCCCAGACTTCCGAGCTGGTGAGCGCACATTCCAGCTCATCACTCAGGTCGCTGGCAGAGCGGGTAGAGGAGAGCTAGAAGGCGAAGTAGTCATCCAGACTCACACTCCACACTCACCGTCCATCCAGTTTGCTCGTCACCATGATTTCGAAGGCTACGCTGAACAAGAACTCCAATTCCGCAATCAATTCGGCTACCCACCCTTCTCCCACGTAGCCACACTAGGCACCCGCTCCACCCACGAGCGCAGAGCAGAATTCACCCTAGAGAATCTCCATAAACGCCTCAAAGCCTCCGTCCCACCACAGATAGAACTAGGCGAACCAATGCCCTCCCCTCTCACCAAAACTCACGGCCAATTCCGTTATCAGCTAATGATCAAATCCACCTCGGCCAGACTCCTCTCCCATCACGTCCGAGCCATCCTAAAACAAACTCCCCCCCCAGAAGACGTAAATATCGTCTTCGACATGGACGCCCTGAGCTTTTTCTAGGAGCAAGTTACTTGTTACCAGTTACCAGTCTCAACACAATGAAACCCCAGCACACTGCAACACCCCGACCTTGAAGCAGTCAAACAACCAAAGCCTACGGATTCATCCCTAGGAACCCACCCCACCCGAAGCTCCCGTGCTGAAGGCACGGCTCTGCTCTGACTCAAATAATCCGTGCTAAAAAAATCACTCCTATCGATTAAATTATCTTTTCATCCGTAATTATTCTCCATTTAATCACGCTATATCTAATCTAAAAATATGGGCGATTCTTTTACTACTTGGAATACCGACAAAGCCACCGCACTCTACGGCGTAGATGCATGGTCTAGTGACTACTTTAGCATCGCCGATGATGGTGATCTCCATGTTCATTTAAATGATGAAACTAGCGGAGAAAAAGCCACCGCAAGTTTACCTAAGATCATCGAAGGTATCCGTGAACGTGGACTAGACACTCCGATTCTACTAAGATTTCACGACCTGCTAGCCGAGCGTATCAGCCAGCTCAACAACGCCTTCAACTCAGCTATCCAAGAAACTGGCTACACTGGAAACTACCGCGGAGTCTACCCGATCAAGGTCAACCAGCAGCAGCAAGTCATCGATGAAATCACTGAGTTTGGCAAACAATACCATTATGGACTAGAAGCCGGCAGCAAGCCTGAGCTACTCATCGCACTCGCCCACATGCACGATCCTGAAGCCTTTATCATCTGCAATGGCTACAAAGATCAAGAGTTCATCGACTTAGCACTACAGAGTCTAAAGATGGGTCTCCAGACCGTCCTCGTCATTGAAATGCCTAGCGAACTCGACCTGATACTCGAGCGCTCAGAAGCTCTCGGCATCGAACCCATCCTAGGAATCCGAGCCAAGCTCTCCACCTGTAACAACTCGCATTGGTCGCACTCCAGTGGTGAAAACAGCGTCTTTGGACTCACTACCAATCAGATTCTTAACGCAGTCGACGTCCTCAAAGAAAAAGGCAAACTCCACTACCTAAGACTCCTCCACTACCACCAAGGCTCTCAAGTCCCAGACATCAGAGCTATCCGTGACGCAGCCACCGAGGCGACTCGTATGTATGTAGAACTCATCCGTGAAGGCGCTCCAATGGGATTATTAGACATCGGTGGTGGTCTGGGGATCGACTACGACGGCTCCCGCTCTAACAGCCACAGCAGTAGAAATTACGGTATAGCAGAATACGCAGCCGACATCATCGACGTCACTAAGACTGTCTGCGATGAAGCCGGCCTTGCCCACCCTACTATCATCTCAGAATCAGGCCGAGCCATCTCCGCCTACTACTCTGTGCTCATTTTCAATATCCTCGACGTCAACAGCCCATCCGCTGACGCTTCACCAAATTTCGTCCCAGAAAAGCTTCACCCACATCTCGTCAAACTAGCGGAAGTCGAAAACTACCTGACGGAAAAGAACATCCAAGAGTGCTACAATGACGCTCACTATTTCCGCTCTGAAATACTCTCACTCTTCCGCCACGGCAATGTCTCACTCAGAGAAAGAGCCTACAGCAATGCCCTCTTCACCCGTATCATGAGCAAGATCAGCGAACTAGCTGACAACATGGATGACGTGCCAGAAGAGCTAGCCGAAAACCCACCATTCCTGGATGTTTACTACGGAAACTTCAGCATCTTCCAGTCACTTCCAGACGCCTGGGCGATCGACCAGCTATTCCCCGTTATGCCTATTCACAGGCTAAACGAAAAGCCCACTGCCAAAGCCACTCTCGCTGACATCACCTGCGACTGTGACGGCAGACTCGACAATTTCATCATCAACGGTGAGCACCAAAAGCACCTACCTCTTCACTCACTAAAAGACGATGAAGACTACCTCGTAGGCGTCTTCTTAGTAGGAGCTTACCAAGAGACTCTCGGTGACCTGCATAATCTGTTAGGCGACACCAACGTAGTCAGCATCGGCATCAACAACGGCAAAGTTCAATACCTCCGTGAACTAGCAGGCGACAAAATCTCAGACGTCCTTTCCTACGTAGAATACGATCCTAAAAACATCGTAGAGCGCTTCCGCCAACTAGCTGAACGCTCAGTAGAAGAAGGTAAAATCACCCCAGCTCAACGCCGAGAATTCATGAACAACTTCCGCGAAAACATAGAAGGCTACACCTACTTCGAATCGCCTAATGGCTAACAAGATCAGAGTTCCTAAAACATAAGTCTTATCCCAGCAGTCCAAGAAAAAAATAATCAACCAATAACATCCTAAGTAATATGAAATCAACACTCATCATCGGAGCCGGTGGAGTAGGCCGAGTAGTCGTTCACAAGTGCGCTCAACTCCCTGACACCTTCGGAAAAATAACCCTAGCATCTCGCACTCTTTCCAAGTGTGATGCCATCGCAGCAGAAATCGATTACCCTATCGAAACAGCCTCAGTAGATGCAGACGACGTAGCTGCTACCGTAGCTCTCATGAAGCAAGTCAAACCTGATATCCTCATCAACGTAGCTCTCCCCTACCAAGACCTCACCCTCATGGAAGCTTGTCTCGAAGCTGGTGTCGACTACCTAGACACAGCCAATTATGAGCCAAAGGATGATCCAACTTTCTCTTACGAATACCAATGGCCCTACCATCAGAGATTTGTCGATGCTGGTCTAACAGCCTTACTCGGATCAGGCTTTGACCCAGGTGTTACCAACGTATTCTGCGCCTACGCTCAGAAACATTTCTTCGATGAAATCCATACCGTTGACATCATCGATGCCAATGCTGGCGACCACGGACTACCCTTCGCTACTAATTTCAACCCAGAGATCAACATCCGCGAAATCACAGCCAAAGGTCGCTACTGGCAAGAAGGCGAATGGAAAGAAACTGAGCCTCTCGCGGTCAGTCAGTCATTTAATTTCCCCCACCCAGAAGTAGGCGATCGAGACATCTACCTCCTCTATCACGAGGAAATGGAATCACTCTGCAAAAACCTCAAAGGCATCAAACGACTTCGTTTCTGGATGACCTTCTCACAGAACTATATCAATCATCTAACAGTTCTACAAAATGTCGGCATGACATCTATCGAACCGAAGATGATCAACGGTGTAGAAATTTCCCCACTAGAGTTCCTAACACACGTCCTACCTGACCCAGCATCATTAGGACCACTTACCAAAGGCAAGACATGCATCGGCTGTGTCATCGATGGAGTAAAGGACGGCAAGCGTTTACAAAAATACATCTACAACATCTGCGATCACCAAGAAGCCTACGCAGAGACCAAATCACAAGCGATCTCCTACACCACAGGCGTCCCAGCAATGATCGGAGCTAAGATGATCCTCGAAGGTCACTGGAAAAAAGCTGGCGTCAACAATATGGAACAAAACGACCCAGACCCATTCATGGAAGCACTAAACGAATACGGACTACCCTGGCACGTAGTAGATGGAGCACCATTCTTAGAGCAGCTTCAAAAACATAATCCCTAACACACCGGCCTCCTGAAGGCAGAGAATATCCAAAGCCTAGGGCTTCAGCCCTAGGTCTCATACACAACACATATCCCGTGCTGAAGGCACGGCGGAAATCATGTCCCACAGCGAAATCACCGAAATCTGCTACCGCAGCGAACTCCCTACTCCCAGTCACATTCTCCATAGAGGGCTGTTAGAGAGAAATCTGAACATCTTAAATGACGTCCAGAAACGCAGCGGAGGCAATATCATTTTGGCATTAAAAGGCTTCGCCACGCACTCCACCTTTG
This sequence comes from uncultured Rubritalea sp., assembly GCA_937132085.1. Classification (GTDB taxonomy): domain Bacteria; phylum Verrucomicrobiota; class Verrucomicrobiia; order Verrucomicrobiales; family Akkermansiaceae; genus Rubritalea. The sequence continues at coordinate 7,686 of CAKZNV010000032.1, forward strand.
ACCAGATCTCAAAAGTCCTCAAAGGCACCACCGCTAGCTCGCTCAACGAAGCTAAACTCGGCATCGAAGAATTCGGCGGTGAAATTCACGTCTACTGTGTGGCCTACAAGCAAGCAGAAATAGAATGGCTATCCAGCCGAGCTCATCACATCAGCTTCAACAGCCTGACTCAGTGGCAGCAGTATAAAGACCTGCCCCACTCAGCATCCTATGGGCTGCGCATCAATCCAGAATACTCAGAGGTCGAAACTGCTATCTACAACCCTTGCAGAGTTGGCACACGCTTCGGGGTCACTGCTGACATGTTAGAAAACGTTGACCTAACTGGAATCGATGGACTGCACTTCCATACCATGTGTGAGCAAGGCGCTGATACTCTCGCCCGCACACTAGAGCATGTGGAGAAAAAGTTTGGTAAATATTTACACCAAATGAAATGGCTCAACATGGGCGGTGGTCATCACATCACCAGACCAGATTACGACACAGATCTGTTAGCAAAACTCATCAAGCACATGCGTGAAACTTACAATCTAACAGTCTACCTAGAGCCTGGCGAAGCCGTAGCGCTCAACACAGGATTCCTAGTCACCACCGTCCTAGATCGTTTCCAGAGTGGAGGCCAAGAAGTCGCCATTCTCGACACCTCCGCCTCTGCCCACATGCCAGATGTGTTAGAAATGCCCTACCGTCCAGAAATCATCGATGCTAGTGAGCCTAAGGAAAAGCCACACACTATCACTCTCGGCGGACTCACCTGCCTAGCTGGCGACATCATCGGTGATTACTCATTCGACCAAAATCTAGAAATCGGCGATCGCCTCATCTTCACCGACATGGCACACTACTCCATGGTCAAGAACACCACCTTCAACGGCATCAACCTACCCAGTATCGCCAACTACGATCCAGAGACCGATACTATCCAACATGTCAAAGACTTCGGCTACGAGTCCTACCGAGATCGCTTATCATAGTAGCAACTTCAAATTTCAAATCATGCAGCATTTCTTATCATCAGAGTTCCCTCAATCTTCACCACAAGACGCCCACTTTCACATCATCCCAGTCCCACTAGAGGAGTCAGTTTCCTACGGGGAAGGAACCTATCTAGGACCAGCGGCCATACTAGAGTCATCTTATCAGCTAGAAGCTCACGACGGCACCTCTTACCCTGGAGAACTAGGTATGCACACTGCTGATGCAGTCGACTGCATAGGCGATATTCAAGCATCATTCAAGCGGATCGAAGATGCCTGCACACCTGTTTATAAAGCCGCTAAAATCCCTATTATTCTTGGAGGAGAGCATTCACTGAGCATCGGACCTGTTAGAGCGCTACATAAGCTTCGCCAAGACTTCGGAGTCGTCCAGATAGATGCTCATGCTGACCTACGTGATAGCTACGAAGACAGCCCACACAGTCATGCATGCGTCATGCGCCGTATTCACGAGCTAGGCATCCCCATCTTCCAGATAGGAGTTAGAAACCTCTGCAAAGAAGAGATAGACTATCGAGCAGAGCACAACATCCCCTACTTAGACGCCAGAGAAATCTACCAAAAAGGAATTCCAGCAGATCTCTTCCCAGCAGATTTCCCTAAAAACATTTACCTCAGCTTCGACGTAGATGGTCTAGATGCCTCCCTCATGCCAGCTACTGGAACCCCAGAACCAGGCGGACTCAACTGGTGGCAAGCCTTAGAGCTCTGTGAAAAAGCAGCTCATGGCAGAAAAGTGTTAGGTATAGACATCGTAGAATTAGCCCCACAGCCAGCCCTCCACTCCAGCAGCTACACAGCCGCTAAGCTGACCTACGCCCTAATGGGAATAGCAGCTAGATCATAGAAGAACTCATTCTTTTCTCTAAACCACAGCCTCAGTCCATTTCCCTCGGAAGTGGACGATGACAAAGGTCACGGCTTGCACGGCGATGTCTAGAGTCATGATATACCAGATCATTTTCAGATCAGCGCCAAAGTAATTTACCATCACGGTCAGCAGAGCGACTCGGAAAATCAGCATGATTGAATAGGAATAGAACATGACTGTGCCTGTGGCGCCTGAGCCACGCATCGACATTTTCATCACCATTGCTGTGGCGAAAAACGGCTGAGCCATGGCTACGATCATCACTAGCGAAATAGCTCGTTCCGCCTGAATACCTCCACCCGGACTCATCAGGCCGATCAGACCTTCCGCCGAGAAATAGATAATAATTCCCATGCTCCCCATCAGAACGACTGCGATTCTCCAGCATGCCTGCACTGACTTCATCGCCATTTCTTTAGAGCCTGCCCCTAAATATTGCCCAGCTAGAGTTGACGCGGCAGTGCCTAGTGCGAAGCCTGGCATGAAGCTCAACGACTCCACCTGAATAGCCAAGCCATGAGAGCCGATCAGCCCATCATCGCTCGATCCAATCTGTGTGATCAGTTTAATTCCATAAGCGTGAATCGCCCACATCCCGAGGATCTCGATCAGCTGCGGCACACCCACTCTGATGATCCTTCTGCTAATAGCGTAGTTCCATTTGAGCCATTTGCGTTTGAGAACAATGGAGTATTCCGTAGCATTCTTAGGAAAGAGCCTCCAGACAGTGATCAGCACACCCACTGACCATCCAATGACCGTTCCATAAGCTACACCAGCGATCCCGAAACCTAAATGCACAGCTAAAACATAGCTCATTATACCATTAATGGCATTCACCACCACCATCGCAAAAAACGGCGTCCAGGTGTCACCCGCTCCACGAAAACAGGCGTTAAGCACAAAGATAATTCCACTCAATGGAGCAGAAAATGCGATGATAGAAATATAGGTATTGAGGAAGCCTTGCGCCGTTTCATTTAACCCAAAAAACTGACCTAACATAGGAGTCATTAGCCAGAGCAGAGCGCCTGACATAACACCAGTCACGATTCCCAATGTGAACGACTGCCCCACTGCTTCATTCGCTAGCTTATAGTTCCTAGCTCCGAATGCTCTAGCTACCAATGCCTGCGCACCAGTAGCGATTGCCCCCTGCATGATCATCATGAGCCAACCCATATACATGACTAGCCCCATCATATCCATCATGGCGCTTTGCTCTGCACCTTGGGTGATATTTCCAGCTATCACACGGTCCACAAAGCTCACCGTGACGCCTAAAATGTTCTGCAAAAATGGCCACAATGCTAGAGCCAAAATCTGCTGATTAAGGCTTAGACCAGTGAGTTTACCTCCTAGGTCTATATGCTTTGGCGCATCTATTTCAGTTTTAAACACTCTAATTTTTTATCTAACAGCTAATCTCCCAATAGAGATTGAGCTACTTGTTTAAGTTCTTCATTCATCGAGACTCCACTGGCTGGCATCGGCTTGCTAGCTCGGTGATACCAGTAGCTCGCATTACCGAGATCCCCTTCTTCTCTATGCAGCAGAGCATGTATCCATGACGCGGCTGGCTCAGGTAGCGACTCTACTATGTCATGCGCCTGCTGCCACTTCCCAGTGCCAGCTAACCAGAGACAATGCTCAGTTTCGTTATCAAATTTCGGCTGATTGTTAGACTCTACAGCAGCAAGAAGTTCAGATGCATTCATCCGCACAGTTTCTCCATCATATCGATTTGGTCTAGTTCTAATTTTTACATTGTGAGTAGAGGACGATTTTGCCAGCATACAGCATGATCGAAATTTCAATAGACTACGCAGGCGAACTCCGCTGCACTGCCACACACACACCATCTGGCAACTCTCTCGACACTGACGCACCATTGGATAACAACGGTAGAGGCGAGACATTTTCACCTACAGATCTAGTCGCCACAGCACTGGGAAACTGCATGGCGACCATCATCGGTCTCGTCTCTGAGAGAAAAGAACTCTGTATGAAAGGGCTCCACCTCAAAGTCGAAAAACACATGTCAGAGGACATGCCTCGCAGGATAGCCAAGCTGCCTGTGCGCATCGAAGTCCCACTAGCTGAAGATTCAAAATACAAAGACCTCATCATCAATGCAGCCCTCACCTGCCCAGTGCACCAGAGCCTTCACTCCAGCATCGAAATCCCTATCACTTGGGTTTGGACAGCATAAATCATTTTATCTAACACCCAACACCGAACCATTATGCCAGAATACACAGCAGACCCAAGCCGCTACGACGGAAGAATGACCTACAATCGATGTGGCAGAAGTGGCCTCAAGCTCCCCGCTATCTCTCTAGGTCTGTGGCACAATTTCGGTAATGTAGACGACTACTCTAACTCCCGTGAAATCCTACGTTACGCATTCGATTCTGGCATCACCCACTTCGACCTAGCCAACAACTATGGCCCACCTCCGGGATCAGCTGAGGAGAACTTCGGCAAAATGTATCTACAAGATTTTCAGAATCATCGTCACGAACTCGTGATCTCCACCAAAGCTGGCTACCTCATGTGGGATGGCCCCTATGGAGAATGGGGATCTCGAAAATACATCCTCAACTCGCTTGAGCAATCGCTCGATCGCATGAATATCGACTACGTGGATATTTTCTATCACCACAGACCAGATCCAGACACTCCATTAGAAGAGTCCATGGGCGCTCTCGCTACCGCTGTCCAGCAAGGAAAAGCACTCTACGCCGGCATCTCTAACTACCCAGCAGACAAAGCCGCTGAAGCGTTTAAAATCCTCAAAGAGATGGGAACACCTTGTCTCATTCACCAACCTAGATACTCACTGTTAGACCGCTGGATAGAAGACGGACTTACTGATGTGTTAGACGAACACGGAGTTGGCTGCATCACCTTCTCACCATTGGCTCAGGGGCAGCTAACAGACAGATACCTAGACGGAATTCCAAAAGACTCACGAGCTGGCAAGAAAGACGGCTTCCTCCAAGAATCACAAGTTCAAGAGAACCTCAAAAAAGTCAGAGCCTATGCAGACATCGCTAAAGACCGAGGCCAGAGCCTAGCTGAAATGGCACTAGCCTGGACACTAGCCAACCCAACCGTGACCTCCACACTCATCGGAGCCAGCAGTGTCAATCAGCTTAAACAAAACCTTGGCTGTCTCAATAACACGATTTTCAGTGATGATGAAATCGCTAAGATCAATGCTATTTAGGTAATCTACACTAGTGCTAGTTATGCCTGCGGAGCTATACAGAATGAACTGAATTTCTATCTGTTTCTTACTCAGAAAATCTTACAACGGCTTTCAAAACTATTGTTAGAAGAGAAATTCTGTAAATTTTGTCTAATTCTGCAAAATTCTGTATCAAAAAGTCCCTAGCTTGATCGCCTAGTTCTGTTCCATCTACTCCACGATCTGAGCCTTAGGTATTCTTGGGAAGTCCCCTGAGAATAATGCCACTGTGCGTTTACCTAATTTAGTCAGGCTAGCAGATCCGCCAGTTCCTGATAGTAGACCTTTGGTGTAGTAGCGGTGATTTGATTTAGTCGGCTTAACGTAACTGATGATTGGTCCGCTGACTTTACGTTTACTTGGAGTAACAGCTAGTGGGAAACCTGATGAAGCAAAGCTAATCTCCCAAGAAGGCGTATCGATAGAGTGATCACCTTTTCTGATCCATGGATAGCGAATAGCTAGATCAATCGCTTCTTTACGTGGCACAGTGACCTTAAAGTAGACCGGAACTTTAGTGATGAAATCTGTAATCGTCATCGACTTATTCTTATTCGCTCGGATCAGGAGTTCAGCCACATTGAGACCATTCATGTTAAGACCATTATAGACTCCATGCTTGTTGACTGAGCCGAAGTAATGCGCATGCCAGTCAGAGAAATCTGAGTTTGTCATTACATTGAGCTCTAGATGTAGATGCGCTCTCTCACGGTTTAAGCCTGCTCCAGTGTAGCCCATCTTAGCTATCACTGAACCTTTATTCACTGGCTGCCCGACTTCACAAGAAATAGAATCTAAGTGAGCATAGATAGAGTAGAACTTACCAGTGCCCCAATCATGCTCCAGCACGATATAGCGTCCATAATTACTATTGCCAGAGACTTTGCTTGTGTGAACGACTTTGCCTTTTGCAATGGCTTTAATTAAGTCTAAAGGGCGTCCAGCTGAGTCTCTTTTTAGAGGTCTGATATCAATTCCTTCATGGAATTTAGTAGCGATCACCCCTTCATCAGTTCTTCTCAGTGTTCTCACATAGCCATACTGACCTGCAGTCCAAGGCTTCGATTGTTTGCCTTCGAAATTCCGAGAAACATACATGTAAAACTTCTGCGGTTCACTTCCAAAGATGTAGCGATTCTCAGTCGGCAGATCGACATTGAGAGGCTTTTGAGCAGAGACAGTAGTGGCATTGAGGACAAGGCACAGAACTACCATGGATAAATGAAACATAGTTTTCATACGGTGATAAAATGAGTGGAGAAAAAGTGAGGCTGGCTAAAATTACTTCTTCTTTTTCTTCTCGGCCTTGATGCGCTTCTTCCAATCTTTCTTCTTTTCACCGATTTTCGGCATAATCGGATTCACGTAAGCGAGGAAATTAGGATCAATCCCTCTCCAGATCGTGATCACACGGCCATCCACTTGCTTATCAATAAAGAGCATATCGACAACTTTTCCGTTGATGTTGGCTACGATGTAGCGACCTTTATTCTGTGCCGCTAGCATGCTGAGACGCTTAGCTGCGACTGAGTTTAGCTGCAGGCTCACTCCGTATTGGCCGTCTGGGTGTGGAGAAACAAATGGATAGTATGCGATGATATCCTTAGTAGAAATCGAAGGAACCTTTTGAATAAATCGCTTACCGAGTTGTGTTTCTACAGGCACTGCGAACTTCTTGCCCTCTACCCCAGTAGCTTCAAAGTGGAACGTGATGGAGATCGGTGGACGTTTTTCACCTTTAGCCTGTGCGGATATAGTAGAAAGGAAGCTTACTGTGAGAAGCATGAGAAAGATTTTCATATCGACAGTCTGAATCATCCGCATTATTAGAAAAGCAAAAACTTTCAGAGTATTTACATACGTTTTGATAGGAGATAAATTCAGCGAGCTATTTTTATTGCCAGCTAGTGGATAGCCGTTATTTTACCTAAGAAACTATGACTGATTCAGGAGTGACACGAGATATTGCAGTGGAGGTGAGGAACCTAGTGAAAAGCTATAAATCTTCCTTTAAAAGGCAGACATTCCAAGCAGTAGATAATGTATCGCTACAGATTGAGAGCGGAGAAGTCTACGGACTCATCGGTCCTAATGGATCTGGCAAATCAACTACAATGAAGGCAGTGCTAGGACTCATTAGCCCTACCGCTGGCTCTTGCCGGGTATTCGGAGCTGACTCCACTCGTGTCGATGCTCGTAGTGAAATCGGCTTTCTTCCTGAGAATCCTTACTTTTACAAACACCAGACCTCAGCTGAGACACTGAGATTCTACGGTAAGCTCTGTGGTATCCGTGGCAAGAAACTCACTAACAAAGTAAACGAACTCCTTGAGCTAGTCTCACTAGAACATGCTCGGGATCGTCGATTAGGCGGATATTCTAAAGGAATGCTTCAGCGTGTAGGACTAGCCCAAGCTCTCATCCAGGAACCACAGCTACTAATTCTTGACGAACCAACAGCCGGAGTCGATCCGATTGGTTCTAGAGAAATCCGTGACCTCATCCTAAAGCTAAAGTCTCAGGGAGTGACGATCTTCCTCTGTTCGCATCTATTAGAACAAGTGCAGGAAGTCTGCGACCGAGTCGGCATCATCTTCGAAGGCAAGATGGTCAACGAAGGCACACTAGAAGAACTAACTGAAATAAGGAATCAGCACGAATTCATCATCAAAAACGCAAGCCCTGCGCTAGTCCAAGACATAGAAGACCTGATCGCCAACAATCAGCAAGCTGAGGTTGTGCGTAGCGGCAAGCCTAGATCATCGCTAGAAAAACTCTTTATTGATACAGCAAATGAACAAAAGCATAACAAGAAAGGAAACAAATCATAGTTATGATCATTCCACGTAAAACATCCTTCATCTCGCTCCCAAGGATTTCAGTCATCGCTGGGCACACATTCACCCAGCTGGTTCGGATGAAAGTCTTCTACTTTCTCATCATATTCGCAGTGCTTATTTGGGCGCTAAAGCAATTCGTGTTGGGAACCTTCACTGGCGGAGACACCGCTTCTGAGCAGCAGTTACGACTACTGAAAAGCACCAGCTATTTTGCGATGAACCTTTTCTCAATCGTCATGGCTATATCTGCCACAGCCCTCCTCATACCTAAAGATATTGAGGATCGAACTCTCTACACAATTCTATGTAAACCCGTGCCTAGACTCGATTATTTAATCGGTAAACTACTCGGAGTCCTTTTGCTGATCTTTGTCTCGCTCATCTTTATGGATCTCCTTCTGAGCGTCATGTTACATTATAATACACAGTCACTCATAGCTTCAGAGATCAGTCTTATGGGCGCAGGAGGTAATTCTGAGGTCTTGCAAGAACGCATCACTACTCTCAATGCACATGGCCTCACGAATAACATCCATTACGCAACTCTGGTGATATTCTTCAAAGCGGCAGTCATCGCATCAGTAGCTCTACTCATTTCTACGTTTTCCACATCTACAATCTTCACTCTCATACTGACTATCATCATCCTGTTGATAGGAATGATCCAAGCGGATGCTAGAGAACTCATTCTTAAAGCTAGTGAACGTGGGGAAACTTCAATCATCTCTAAGCTCTCAATGTTTATAGTGCTTGTATTCCCAGATTTCCAACTCATCAGTGTCGATGATGGTGTGATCGATGGCAAGATAGTGCCTAAACTTACTCTCTTGAAGATCACTATAGTTTCGTTTTTCTATGTGGCTCTTTATACGTCACTTTCATGGTTTACCTTCCGCAAAAAAGAATTCTAATATGAAGAAACCTTGGATTAATAGCATCATCATTCTCTGCGTCTTGCTTATCACGGGATACGCTAGGCTTAGCTTTGAGCAGAAGCTAAATGAGGAGATGTTAGAGCTGAAGCTAATCCCCAAGTCGTATGATATGGATACGAGAATAGCTCTGAAACAAAAAAGTTTTGCAGCAGGCATTGGTAGTCTAAGACCTACTATTGCAGCGTTCATGAACGTAAGCGCATCGAATGATCACTCTAAGCAAGACTGGCAGAGTCTAGAGAGCAAATTTAACGACATCGTTTTACTAGATCCGCACAATCCATACTACTGGGAAACAGGCTCATGGCACCTCGTGTCCAATGCTTCAGCTAGTAGCCGAGATGACGAAGAACTACCTGAAGTAACTCGTAGAAAACTCTACCGCCAATACATTAATAAAGGCACGGAATTTATTGATCGAGGAATCCAGATGAATCCAGATAGTTGGCAAATCGCCTCTCTGAAAGCAAAACGTTATGCCAACAAATACAGGTTACCCGACTTTGACAAAGCCGCTGACGAATATCTCAAGCTAAGCAAAATGCCAAATGTCCCCAGCTTCCGGAGAGATCTCTTCAAACGCAAAGCCCTCTATTGTCTAGCCAAGGTTCCTGACAAGCACCAAGAGGCCTACGACCTAGCCTACAAGCTTTATCAAGATCCCAATAACAGAGTCCCTTCACTACTAAATGCATTATGGATTGGCCAAAGCCACCCTCTTAACAAAGTGAAGCATCGCTACTCACTGCTAGACATCTACAAAACTCAAAACAGAGCCTACAAATGGTTAAGAGTAAAATGGATCGGATCGATACGCCATAAAGACGAAGCCATGTATGGAGTAGAAAAGACCATCCGAGGATTAGAGCAAATATTACTCATCCCCCAGCCCAATAGAGTGTTCCCGACACAAGCTCTCAAACCAATGTTCATTCCTAAGTAAGGAATCTTCACACAGTCTTCTATAACACAAAAAATCTCTAAGTTTGAGCTTAGAGATTTGGGTTAACTTTCAGATTTCTCAACTGTAGTTTCAGCTACTTACTCTACTTTAAGCAGCTCAGATCCAACTTTCATTTTCATGATCACTTTACCTGCTGCACCATCTGGAGTTACTGTTAGATTCATATTCATAGCACTCTTTCTTAGTTGTCCTAGTTCTACGTCAAAATGTATCGTTCCTGAAAGATCGGTTGCCTTAATCATCATGTCTATACCTTGTTGAGTCACTTTAGTATCTGCCATTTTTCCTGTGAATGACATTTTTGCGATCTTACGTCCGTTTTCCACAACGATTTCATCTAGATTCACATCATATGTAATGTGTAGCTCTTTATTCATTCCTGGAAGTGGGCTCGTTACTTTTGACAGCCATGTATCACCTACTTTCACTTCTCTATTAGGCAGGAGTGCCACTTGCTGAGTTATGTTAGACTCTAGTTCTTTTTTGCTCATCCCTGGCAGATTTTGCTGCTCTTTTGGAATTCCCTCAACCTCTAGAAACTTGCCAGCCTTATCATATACCGCAGTGAACTGCATTTTGAGAAGCTTATCCATTTCAACTGCTAGCCGAGCATCGTTGCCCTCTTTTTTAGAGGAATCATAGGTCATTTCTTGGCCACCTCCTATGATGTGCATTTTCACTCTACTTACAGAGCTAGATACTCCAGTGCCTTTTTTATGTGCAGCAGCTTTACCCGCACTTGTTATTTCCATGGAAGTGTCAGTTACAGCTGAAGCCATATCCATCCCCATCTTCACTGTTTGCTTAGTGTGGTATGTTTTGCCTTCTTGCCATTTGAGTTCTATTTTAGCTGATTGTCCCATAGCTGAGCTAGAAACAATGAGACCTACAACTGCGCTGAATAAATGTATAAATTTCATAATATTAGATGTTAGTTAGTCGCAACATAGGTCTTTATAATAAATAAGACAAGCGTTTCAGTCTACATAACAAAAACCTGTTTACTTCCTATGGGAAAATTAAGCTCTTAGCCAAATGCCTTCAAAGCACAAAAAAGCTCTAGGTATAAACCTAGAGCTTTTGGATAAATGATTATATGAGGCTCTGGTTAACCTTCAGATTTCTCAGCTGGAGCTTCAGCTACTTGCGCAACTTCTTTTTTCTCTTCAGAAACTGGTGCAGCAGGAGCTTTCTCTTCTACTTTTTTAGCTTCTTCTTTAGGTGCTTCTGATTTTTCTGAGGCTTTAATTTCCTCTTTCTTATCTTCAGCTTTGACTTCAGTCTTAGGTTTTCTTGGAGGTCTTGCAGCTCTTTCTTCCTTAGCTTTCTGTCTGTCCGCTTTGGCTTGCTTTGCTGCTTTCTTAGCCTGTTCCTTGTCTTTCTTAGCTTGCTCTACGCGGCGGTGATCTTCTTCTTGGAAGATCTCTGCAAGTCTGAAGCTGCGCTTAGTAAGGTCTTTCCCCTCTTTGTCACCAATGAGAGCTAGGCCTTCTTCAGCTACTTCAGCGAGGAAGATTTTCTTCGCTAGTTTCGCTATTTTTGATGGATCTAGAATTACTTCCTGACGCTTATTCGCCTGAGGTTGATCGTTAGTCTTTCTCCCTCTGCGTCCACGACGGTTCTGTGTATTCTGTCCGTTTTGATTGTTGTTAGACTTCTTATTCTGTTGTGAATTTTCCTCTGTGCCTTTATCTGAGTTCTGCTTATTAGCTTCAGATTTATTGTCAGACTGTGGAGCTGCGTTCTCAGAGTCGTTACTCTCAGACTTATTAGTGCGAGTATCTCTCACACCTTGCTTAGGCTCTTTCTTTGCAGGCTTGTTCGGCTTTTCGTTAGTGTTCTTGGCTTGAGCTTCATTCGAGTTTTCGTTAGATGAAGCTTTGTCTTTAGTTTCTGCTGCTGGCTTAGCTGGTGCTGAGACTGGCTCGCTAGCAGGCGTATTTTGTTCGCTCATTTTTTAATCGATCGCTGTCTTAATTTATGACGGCAATATTGTTAAATTTTTACCATTTTGATTAAGAAAAGAGGCGCTAAAGCTGCTTAATCTCTACTCTCATCAAATGATCTTGTTTGTTTATATGAATCATCAATTTTCTAGTCACAATGTATAACAGAGCAATTAATGACGGTTCAAAATCGCATCATTTCAGCTAGTGTAAAGGCAATTTTCAGATTATCTCATACTAGCCATTTAATAAATTATCTCTTTTATTGAAGAATTTCCACAATCTGTATAATTCGCCGCATGCGATACGAACAAATTGACAATTCATTATTTAAAGATAACCGCGCAAAGTTGGCGGAACATCTCAAGCCCAATAGCATCGTGGTAATTCATTCCCATGACATTTACCCAGTGAATGCCGATGGAGAGGTGCCATTCCAGCAACATGCTGACCTACTCTACCTCACCGGCGCTGACCAAGAGGAGTCCGTGCTCATCCTATACCCAGATGCAGCGAATAAGAAAAATCGTGAAATCCTATTTGTAAGAGAGACCAATGATCATATCGCCATTTGGGAAGGTGAAAAACTCACTAAAGAATCTGCCACAGAGGTTTCAGGTATTGAACAGATCCAATGGTCTAGTCAGTTTGAGACAGTATTCAGACAGCTCGCGGTAGAAGCAGATAACATCTACCTCTCTACCAATGATCACCCAAGGCTGAATAATCCAGTGGAGACTAAGAACGATCGATTCATCAAGCAATGCAAAAAAAGCCTTCCTCTACATAATTTCGAGCGCCTATCCCCTATCATGCATCTTCTCAGATCTCACAAGCATCCAGTAGAAATCAACATCATGCAGAAGGCATGTGACATCACAGAAAAAGGCTTTCGCAGAGTGCTAGGCTTCATCAAGCCTGGAGTCGGTGAATGGGAAATCGAAGCTGAACTCATCCATGAATTCACTAAAAACAAATCAAAAGGCTTTGCTTACACTCCGATCATCGCCTCAGGTAAAAATGCCTGCGTCCTTCACTATATCGACAACAGCTGTGAAGTAAAAGATGGTGAAATCATCCTCATGGACACAGCAGCCGAGTATGCCAACTGGAATTCTGATATGACCCGTAGTGTCCCAGCTAATGGAAAGTTCACAGATCGCCAGAGAGCTGTTTATGATGCTGTTCTCAGAACTCTTCGCTATGCAAACACGATCCTTAGACCAGGTCTTCTACCTAATGACTATCAAGCTAAGGTGCGTGAATTCATGGAGACGGAACTCATCCAACTCGGACTAATCGATGCTGAAGAAGCTAAGAAACAAGACACATCTAAGCCACTTGTCAGTAAATACTTCATGCACGGAACCTCTCACCACATCGGAATAGCTGTGCATGATGTCTCAGTCCAAAATACTCCATTCGCAGTAGGACAAGTCCTCACGATCGAACCTGGTATCTATATCCGTGATGAGGATCTCGGTATCCGACTTGAAAACTGTGTAGTCATCGGAGAAAACGAAAATATCGACCTCATGGAATCCATACCAATCGAAGCTGACGAAATCGAAGCTCTAATGGCGAAGTAATTTTCAACCAGAAGAATTCAAACTTTTAAAGCATCCAGCCTAAGCAGCTGGGTGCTTTTTTATTTCCTAAGTGATTCAATCGCTTCAACTAGATCGTCTACTGTAATATCTGACGAAACGAATGCGCTGCCAAGCTTATCCAGAAGAACGAATTTAATAGCACCGCTCTCAAACTTTTTGTCACGAGTGAGTTTTTCAAGAATTGTCTCCGTTTTAATATCATCTGAAAGTGTGAGAGGTAGAGAAAATTGTTCAAGTAATGAGATGATGCGGTCGCCATCGCTAGTGCTTAGGCCAGCGTGCTTCTGCGAAAGATAGACTGCCGCCTTAGTGCCTAGCGAGATCGCCTCTCCGTGAAGAAACTGACCATAAGGAACTGATGCCTCGATACCGTGACCAATAGTGTGACCGAAATTTAACAAGGCACGCGTGCCGCTTAGCTCCTGCTCATCCTCTTCTACCACACGTGCTTTAATAGCTATATTACGAGCGATGAGATCTGCTGGTGGGGTATTCTTGTCAGGATCTAGCTGTTCTAGATCATCAAACATTGCAGAATCTCTGATCGCGGCATGCTTAATCACTTCAGCGTAGCCTTCTTTATATTCTCTACTCGGTAAAGTATCTAGTAGCTCAGGATCTACTAACACGAGCTTAGGCTGATGGAATGCTCCAACGAGGTTTTTACCTTCTGCTATATTGACTCCAGTCTTACCACCTACTGAGCTATCCACCTGCGCTACGATGGTAGTAGGAACCTGAACAAACGGGACACCTCGGTAAAATACTGAGGCCACAAACCCAGCCAAGTCCCCTACTACTCCACCACCGAGAGCGATGACAAAAGACTTTCGCCCATGCCCAGCCTGAGTCATTTCACGACAGAGCAGCTCTACGTTCTGCATCGACTTAGATGCTTCACCAGCAGGCACAATGTGCTGGCTAACATTCAAACCAGAATTACTGAGAATCTCTAAAACACGCTCCAAGTAATGACCAGCAACAGTAGCATCAGTGATCAATGCACAATGGCTACCTAGGTTCAAACCAGAAATTCTCTCACCTAGAGTGGCTAAGATTCCGTATTCACAGATCACTTCGTAAGATCGCTCAGATAGTTGGACTTGGACTAAATTCATAGCCAAGGAACTAATCTAACACGAAGATTAAGTAAATCCTCAATTCATGCTGGAAAAATAAAATCGAACGATTAGTCTCCTAACTATACTAACAATTAGAAGACACGCTCTCTAGCCATCTTCGTCATTACTTTACTTTAATATATTTCATGGAAAAAATCCAAATCAAGTGCACATCATGCGATCAGAAATTTGCCGTTTCTGAATCCTATAAAGGAAAAATGGTCGAGTGCGGCGCCTGCGATCATCGCTTTAAAGTGGAAGGCTCTGCAATAATGAGACAGAAGCGCAAGTATTATCCTGGTGAGAAGTCTGCTCTCAACGTGAACGAATTTAACAAAGCTAGCGACTCAGATGACACCACACGTAAGCCGGCGGCTCCCGTGAAATTTGAACCAGCAGACTACAGCCAATTTCCATCTACTAACTACGCAGCCCCAGCGAGCCCTCGTAGAACGGTTGCTATCGTGATCGGAGCTGTGCTCATCATCCTGATCATCCTTTTATTTTTATTTGGAGGCAGAGCTGATGGAGCGCTTCAGGACATCAATGATACCAAACGCTTACTACTAGCTTGTTTCATCGCGGTCCTAGGGAGTAGCTTGATCATGTATGGGTCTAGAAGAAAAAAAAGAGGCATGCTTCTTTCCCTATTACTTGGTGGCAGCTTGGTAGCAATGCCATTCATCTTCCGCGAGACTCTCACTCCAGAGCGAGTTTCTGATACAGAAGTATTAGGCAATGATGATGAGGTCGAAAAACCAATCTCTGAAAACGATATAGAAAAAGCCTACGCCGACGACATTGGCTATCATGAGGTCATTCGCTTAAGAAAAAAGGCTGCAGAACAAGACCTAGACCCTACTATTGTTAAAGCAATCGTGCTCAAAACTGTTGGTCCACACATTGATACGATCCAGTTTTACCTAAAAAATAAGCTACAGCTTGATAGCGTGCCATCTACCTACACCATCGGAAGGAAACTAGATAATAGACCGATCATACTCATGATCTTTGATAGTGAAGCAAGCACCGAGGAGATTCTGAGTATTGTTAAAAGATTTGGTTCACCAGAACCAATGAATGACATGCGCTCTGACCTTGGAGTCATTGAGGTGGGTGTAGATCACAGACAGTTTGCCAGCCAAGATGCTAATATCCTCACAAACGAAGAAGACCCCAACTACTTCATGGCTAACTACATAGAACTTAACAGCATGGATCGCACTAAGCAACTTGAAGCAATCAAACGCTTAAACAAAACCAAAACTTCTTTAGGTAGACGATCTGATATTGCCACTCGCCTCGCCAGCATGATCTCTGAAAACGACAAAAAGTTATCTACAGAAGCGATCAAGACTCTCAACAAGTGGACCATGCCAGCCTATGACTTAGATGGAATCGTATTCGAATATGCCAAGGTATTATCCCCTAAGGAAACTCTAGACATAGCTGTCATGGACTACCTCGTAGATAAGCAAGTAAAAGGCTGCAGCAGTATTCTAGCAGAACAATGGTTACGCCCTGCTGGCAACCTACGTTGGGAAGATCAGATACTCAGAGCAAAGAGCGAAGGAGAGCTCGCAATCATCATTGCTCTACCTAAAGCACCCGCTAATCATGTGAAATCTGCGGCGGCTATCCTCAAAAAAATAGGAACTGCCAAATCTATTCCAGTCCTAAGATCCACAGCATCAAAGCTCGATAAAGAGAATGCAAATTATTTGAAAGCTACTATTGACGAAATCAAATCTCGTCAGTAGTCTCCCGATGCAGTTCGGAAATCAACCAATTGATTTTCGATTTTTTAAGGCCACCGTGGCGGAATTGGTAGACGCCGCAGACTTAAAATCTGTTGTCCTTCGGGGCGTGCCGGTTCGAGTCCGGCCGGTGGTATTTTATCTTATTTTTCTTTCCTTTTTAGGCATTTCCCTATTTTTTCAGTAAATTTTTTTTACATTATGAATTCTCCTCTAACAATAGCGGTCTGCGGATGTGGATCAAGGGCTAGAACCTACTCCAAAATAGCGATGTCCCTCAAAGGACGATATAAGTTAGTCGCTGGTGCGGATCCTAATCTTGAGCGTGTAAATATCGTCAAGGCTACTTCTGAAAACCCTGATTTTAAATCATTTGAATCCGCAGATGAATTACTAGCTCAGCCTAAGCTCGCTGACTTGATGATCATTGGAACCCAAGATGACTACCATCTTGAACCAGCAAAAGCGGCTCTCAAAAGAGGCTACCATTTGTTACTAGAGAAGCCTGCCGCTCAGACTATCGAAGAGGTCATCGAACTCGCTCAGCTAGCGAAAAAGTATGATCGAAAAATCGCTCTCTGCTTTGTTCTCAGATACACTCAGTTTTACTCTCAAGTGAAAAAAATCATTGATGAGGGCAAACTAGGAGAGATCATTTCTATCAGAGCACATGAAGGCGTAGATCCTTTCCACCAAGCTCATTCATTTGTCCGTGGACATTGGTCTAAGTCAGCTGATTCCACTCCGATGATCATTGCTAAATGCAGCCATGACACTGACATCATTAACTGGCTAGTAGACTCCCCTTGTAAATCCGTTTCCTCCATTGGTGACACTAAATATTTTCAGCCTGAAAGTGCACCAGAAGGTGCAACAATGCGCTGCACAGATGGCTGTCCTCATAGTGAGACATGCACCTACAGCGCCTACCGATATACTACCGATAAGGAACGCTGGTTGACAATGGTTCATCCAGATCCAGATAAGGAGAAGACGACTGAAGAAATTGTTGATTGGATATCTACCTCGCCGTGGAGCCGCTGTGTTTACCATTGTGATAATGATGTTGTCGATCACCAACAGGTCCTAATGGCATTTGACAATGGTGTATCAGCCACACTTTCGATGACAGCCTTCGATGCAGGAAGAACACTGGAGATCTATGGCACTAAAGCCTCTCTCCGTGGTGGTGACGCCATCAAGAACCAGTTCGATACTGACATCGTCTTACGCTATCATCATGATGAAAAATTAGAAAAAATCATCTTTCCTGAACTAGAAAATGATGGCTATGAAGGTCATGGTGGTGGAGATTACGGACTCATGAATGAGTTGGATAAAATCATCGCAGGTGAAGCTTCATCTTCCGCTCTGATAGAAAATGCTATCGAAGGACATCTCATCGGCTTCACTGCAGAAAAATCAAGACTCCTAGGTGGCCAACAGGTCAAGCCTCAACGAGCATAAACACATATACCATGGACATCTCAATTGCCAGCGCTTCAGAACTCTGCGTCTCATACTCATCTCAAGTCATACTAGACGGCGCAACATTGGCTATCCATGCTAACGAACGTATTGGCCTAGTAGGCAGAAATGGATGCGGTAAATCAACTTTTCTCAAAATTGCAGCCCAAGTAGAAGAGCCAGATTCTGGTGAGTATTCTACTAAACGTGGACTAGTCATTGGCTACCTCCCACAGGACTTTGAGCTAGATAATGATTCTACAGTCATGCAGTCTGTGCTCACTGGAGCTCAACATATTCTAGACATGATCGATGAATATGATGCCTCTGACCCTTGCTCTACTAAGGGCGCTGAGCTGATGGACACGATCAGTCACCTCGATGGTTGGGGTCTAGAATCAAGAGCACAGTCACTACTCACTAACCTTCATGCTCCAGCTTCAGACCGTATTATTTCTACACTCTCTGGTGGTGAAAAACGCCGAGTTGCTCTATGCAGAGCATTGCTTGGTGAACCTGAGCTTCTCATCCTTGATGAGCCGACAAACCATCTAGACACTGGATCTATCGAGTGGCTAGAGGTATTCCTTTCTCGCTACACAGGCACTTGTCTCTTCGTCACGCACGACCGTTACTTCTTGGACCGCATTTCTACTAGGATCGTAGAGATCAAGGGTGGCAAATGTGAGTCCTATATGGGCAACTACACTGACTACATGCTGACACGTGCCGAGCGCATGCAGCAGGAATCCGTGAACGAACACAAGCGTCAGAGATTCCTTAAGAAAGAGCTCGAATGGGTAAGACGTAGACCATCTGGTAGACGCACGAAGTCACGTGACAGAATGGATAAGTATTTTGAAGTCGCTGATCAGGAAGCACCCGAAAAGGAGCTCGATATCGACCTCATCATTCCACCTGCTCCGAAGCTGTCTAACAGAGTTATCGACTGTGAGAACATCACATTCCAAATGGGTGACAGAACTCTCTTCAAGAACCTCGACTTCAAGCTCGAAGGCGGTGAACGTATCGGTGTCGTTGGTAAAAACGGCATGGGTAAATCTACCTTACTCAAAACTATTCTCGGCAAGCTACAACCAACTTCTGGCACAGTGAAAATCGGCAGCCGAGCTGACATTAACTTTGTAGATCAGGACCGACTTCTCATAGACGAGCAAAAATCTATCTTTGATGAAGTAGGCGAAGGTCAAGAATTTGTTAGACTAGGTGACGAGACTATTGGCCTGCGTCAGTATCTGAAGCGTTTCCTCTTCGATGACGACCGTATCAACACCAAGATAAACTTACTTTCTGGAGGTGAACGTTCACGTGTTCTTTTGGCTAAAATTCTCAAGCGTGGCGGCAATGTCCTCGTGCTCGATGAACCGACGAACGATCTCGACCTCAACACACTACGCCTACTCGAAGAAGCTCTGGTGAACTTCACTGGATCAGTATTAGTAGTCTCACACGACCGTTATTTCCTCAACCGCGTCTGCACTGGTATCCTAGCCTTTGAAGACAATGGTGATCTTCACTTCCAAGATGGATCTTACGATTACTATCTGGAGAAAAAGGTAGAGAGAGACAAGCTATACTCAGTGAAAGAACAGTCATTTAAAGCTGATAAAACTGAACCAGTAAAACCGAAAGGCACTGGCAGAAAGCTCAAGTGGAAAGAAGAACGTGAGCTAGAAACGATCGAAGAAGATATCCTCAATGCTGAAGAAGATGTAGCTCAACAAGAAGCTGTCATCGCTGCTCCCGAGTTCTATAATGATCATCCAAACGACTGGCAGGACTACAACGACAAGCTCAAGCTAGCTAAAGAAAACGTAGCCAAGCTCTATAGTCGCTGGGAAGAACTAGAAGCTCTCAAAGCAAATTCCGCAGCTGGGTAAAACTACCCCGGCTCCGAAATTTTACTGAAAGTTTCTAGCCATTGTAAGCTGAGAGATCGACACCGATTGCCTCAGCGAGTCGTGTTCCATACTCACGATCAGCTCTGAAGAAATTACAGACTGCTCTCGCTTTGATGCCTTCGTTCTCTACGCCATCGAAGCTTCCCGCTAAGTTGGAAATAAGTCGATCCTGCTCCTCAGGACTCATAAGACGATACAGATCTCCTGCTTGGGAGAAATCATCCTGCGCATAGTCTCTAGCCTGTGTTCCAGTAGATCCAGAGACAGCCAATGGTGTGGGATTATGCTCTGGCGCTTCATGAACATTGTCGAAACTGTTAGGCTCATAATTTGGCGCATCCTCTGCTGCTCCATCATACATAGCTCCGTCACGTTGGTGATTAGCTGCTTCTCTAGCCATGTAAGGACAGTTGACTGTTATCTGAGCGAAATTAGCCCCAAGTCTATAGCGGTGCGCATCAGCATAGGCAAATAATCTACCCTGGAGCATCTTATCCGGACTAGGCTCAATTCCAGGGATCATATTGCTCGGAGCGAATGCCGCCTGCTCAATTTCTGCGAAGTAGTTTTTAGGATTACGATCTAACACGAGCTTACCGATGGTGCGACATGGGTAGTCACTATGTGGCCAAACCTTCGTCACATCAAAAGGATCAAATCTGTAAGTCGAAGCCTCATCCTCAGTCATCACTTGGATCTGCACCTCCCACTCAGCAGTCCCACCATCTTTGATCGTATCAAATAGGTCTCGCGTAGCGTGATCCGGATCATTTCCGACCATCGCTGTAGCTTCTTCTGCTGTGAAGTTTTCAATACCAGCCTTCGTTTTAAAGTGGAACTTCACCCAAACACGATTGCCCTCAGCATTCACCATGGCGAAAGTGTGACTACCATAACCATTCATGTGACGATAGGACTTAGGAGTTCCTCTGTCTGAGAATAGAATCGTGACCTGATGCACCGACTCAGGTGAATGACTCCAGAAATCCCACATCATCGTCGCATCCTTACAGTGTGTCGCAGGATGGCGCTTTTGAGTATGGATAAAGTCAGGAAATTTCAATGGGTCACGGATAAAGAATACTGGTGTGTTGTTACCTACGATATCCCAGTTTCCCTCAGGTGTATAAAATTTCAACGCAAAGCCTCTAGGATCTCGTTCAGCGTCTCCACTACCTGACTCACCACCAACGGTAGAAAATCTGAGCAAACACGGTGTGCGTTCCCCTGCTTTACTAAATGGCAGAGCCTTGGTCAGATCCGATAGGTCTTCGGTAATTTCTAAGTAACCGAATGCGCCTGCCCCCTTAGCATGCACCACACGCTCAGGAATACGCTCACGGTTGAAATGTGCAAGCTTCTCTAACAGATGAACATCTTGCATTAAAACAGGGCCATATCGCCCTGCTGTTTGTGAATTCTGATTGTCTCCTACGGGAGCTCCTTGTGCTGTGCTTAATACTTTTTTGGACATAGATAGGTTTTAACAGATTTCATTTGATACACCTAACACTATCTATCTATACTAACCATAGCTTAAAACTATGGAAATAAACCAACTCATTTACTTCAGGGCGCTACACAAGCAAGGCAGCTTCGCCAGAGCGGCTGAGTTTTGCTCGATCTCTCAACCATCACTTAGCACACAGATAAAAAAACTAGAGCTAGAACTCGGCGAAACTCTATTCACACGATCACGAAAAGGCTGCAGTCTCACAGGTGCTGGCCTAGTCTTCTGGGAACAAGCACAACAGATTTTACAGAACTGGGAAGACACCATTCAGCTCTTCAGTAAGCGCACTGAAATTCATAAAAAAATTCTACGAATTGGAGCCATCCCAACCATTGCTCCCTACATCATCCCTCAGAATATTGATCGATTAAAAGAGACCATCCCTGATATCAACATCGACATTTCAGAAGACAAGACAGCGGAACTCATTCATAAAGTCCTCAATGGAGAAATCGCATTTGGTATCTGTAGCAATCTACCATCCATCCCAAGCGGTATTCAGGTAGAGCTATTATTTAAGGAGCCTCTCATTACGATCATGCCGCAGACTCCACACTATGCTAAAATAAAACGACTCAACGAACTAGAGAATGATAGTATGATCCTCCTCAAAGAAGGACACTGCCTTAGTGATCAGACTGTGAGTCAGTGCAGAGCGATCAATCTTAACTCAATTGGCAACACTAGATGTGAAAGTATCGAGACTCTAGTCGGTCTAGTAGAATCGGACTTAGGTTATGGTATTATTCCCAAAATGGGCCTTCGCCATTATCGCAATCGTAATGTGCGGATCGCTAACAGCAAATCCACTAAACTAGAACGTCAAATCAACATCATTGCACGCTCGGATAAAACATTCGATGCACAAGAAAAGCTCTTCATTCAATCAATCATGCCTTAATTAGACGCTAAACTCTTCCAGCAGGATTCATCTTTCACCCAAAATTGGCTGGCTAGGTTCAACTCTTTCATTTTTAAGTCATAAACTTGATTAGCTAAAGTAAATTCCTTTGCTGACAGCTTGTCAATTTTAGCTAATTCCAATTCTTTTGCCTTAATACTTTCCTGTAATACTTTTAGCTCTCGCCAATTTTTAAGCATCCCACGCACCTCTTTCCTCATAAACTCCTGCTCTTTTGATTGATTCACAATAAGGTCCATTTTTTGTGCAGAGGCTTTCAACTGATCCACACCCAGTGAACTTTTGATCATCCCTAAGCCAGGCAGCTCAGGCTTAGCCTTCTTATGGTCTGCCTTAAGCTCTTTGACCAGATCCGTAGAGTGATCAAGTAGCATCCAGCGATTATGATCTCCAAATTTCGGATCATTGACCGTTCTATAAAAAGGCATAGATTTCTGCTGATTCTTGAACTCCACATCATAGTATTCAGCATCAAAAAAGTCTCGCACCCGGTTCAACCAAGCTTCGCGTTGCTTTTTATAACTAGCCACATTCTTCTCAAACGGTTTGATTAATGGCTTGTGCTCAGGAAGCAGCTCTTTTACTTCAAGTTCCTTTTCATACTTGGAGATCACCTTGTTCTTCTCATTGAGCAGATGATACTCACGAAACAGTTTGTGTAACTTCACTTTTTCCTCACGTGAAGAAGTCTCGGCACTAATTGCTAAAGAAACTCTACTCCATTCCTGTGTCGTCATTGAGTGCGATACATTCTTCAAGTTGGTCAGTGATTCAAACTGCTTTGGCACAGCCGCTATAGGACTTTTTATCACTGACGCTATCTCAGAAGGACTGAAAGTAGTTAGCACTGTCTCTCCTAGATTTTTACGTAGTTCATTGGTGAAGCTTTTCACGACTCCCTCTTCTGACTCCGCTTGCTCCTTGTCCAAGATCGATTTCCGATACTTCACATTACGCTCCTTCATCAGCTCAGAAGCTTCAGCCCAGCTGAGCTTTATTTTCTTAAAGGGTGACTGTGCATTGATTTCTCTTGAATAGCTATGTCCTTGCAAGGACAGCTGAGTATCTAGCTTCTTTTGCACCTGCTGTGGTGCACAGCTGCTAAAGAATGCACTAGCTCCCACAATGCTAACACTTCCTGCATATTGAATCAATTGACCTAGATTAGTGAAACCTCTCATAACTCTTCAAATACGCTTACTAAATTAGTAATCTTTCAAAGCCTAGGCATAAAAAAAAGCGACCCGTTTGATCATCCACTGGAAAAACCCAAAAACCAGATGGAACCTCAATCGGATCGCCCTATCGATTAACTCGATATAAAAAACTTACAAAATATCCAAAATTCAGCAAGACCGAAGTCCAGGTTAATTTAAAACAGATGTTTTATTAATCGCTGAGACTCAGATCAAGAATGACTAAAACAGCTTCACTAGATATTGCTTTTTCAAGCCGCTACCAACGATACGAACCAAGTAATAACCTTTCTTAGTGATCGGGCTGCTCTCTGGTTCAAACACGACATTGTTACGATTCACATTAGTATAAGCTACAGGTAGTTTACGACCATCTGGCTCCTTAGAAAATGAAGGCAATCTATCCTCTTTCTTATTCAGCTTCCAGACCTCGACTTTTACATTCGCAGGCACTGGACCATCTACTATATAATAGCTCCATCCATTACCATGCAGGTATTTTATAGGGTAGAAACCATGCCCTGGATATGAGTAGTTTTTCCTGCCCTCTCTAGCGGATTGATCTAGAGAATACATCGCCGAGTATGCCCCCACAATGCCAAAACCGGTCTTACCCATCTTAGGGTTGAGACACCACATACGGTGACCTCTCGCAGCCCTATTGTTAGCTCCGGAATCGTTCATATACTGCATCACACTATTTTCCATAGTCAGATTCCCAGAGTTCATTGCTAGGTTACATTTATCAGTAGAATGACCAAAATCATGTGAAAGCTGTCCTTTTTCCTTACAAATCCCAGCAGCATCTTCTGCCGCCTTAATCATAGCTTGGCTAGCCTTTACATTATACGGCACACTACTCAGATAACGGTAAACATTAAGGAGATTAACTGCATCCTGCACTTTTCTAGAGACTCCAGCTGGAGCCTTTCTTGCAGAAATCTCACGGATCATATTTCGGATCTCCTTTTCTTCCTTCGTTGATGCCACTATATCATTATCGCTATCACTAGAACCACCATTGTTAGATGAATGATTGGCAATAGGTTTATCCAATAGCTGCCCCCTCAGTTTAGTCTGAGCAACTCCAGCAGACCTCTCATAGAAACTAATCTCTAGCAGTTGAGGTGATTTACCATAATGTGCAGATAAGATTAAAATACACTTATCGAATGCCCAGCCGATGCGGACCTGTGAAACATCGCCCATCTTGGTCGAGACCATCACCTTGCCATTGACACCTAGCTTAGCGTCTAAACTGCTCTTCCATTTTGAAGCTTCAGTATCAAAGACCTTCTTAGACATCCTTTGAGAGTCGTCCTTGCTCACTAACTCAAAGTTTAAATTAACCAGAACACCTTGTTCTTCTATTAATTTAACTGCACTAACCTTTTCTCCCCAAAGCTTCAAATCTTCATCACGATACTCCAGCCAATTATCTTCCTCTTCCCAGTCAAAATACTGAAATTTATTAGAAAACGTAGTCGCATTAGACTCCCAGATCTTGTCATTAGCAGTCAGAATAGAAAGCTCTGAAGCGTCACTATTAACCACTAAACCACTCATAACCGCTGACACAGTGAGCGTTGCGGCGAAAAAGCAGTTCTTGAAATTTGTTAAACAACTATAGGTCATTCCTTTAAGATGCATCAGATTCAATTCTATTCCAGAAAAAAAATATAACTCAAAAATAGTGGCTTACTCCTGCCAAATTAATCGCAAGCTATCCAGCTTTACTGTGGCATTTCTAAGCGCTGTTTCTAGCAACTCAATACGTTCAGCAAAACCATCAATTTCTTGTTGAGTCACTAAACCATTCACTTTTGCTAAATCTTGGAGTCTGCTCATCTCAGCTTCCATCACAGATCGCATCTTTCGAACACTTTGCTCAGTCACGTTTTTCGTTAATGCGTCAGCTAGTTTTTCAGATTCAGCTAACATCGCAGGGACCAGCTGATTCCTCACCACGTCTTTCTGAATGAGTTTTCTCAGATCTCCTTCTTCTAGCTTCGCTGTCCTCATCGCATTATCCCCGCTGACATCTTTTAAACTATGATTCACAGCCACTCTGATAGGTCTAGTATTCAAATAACAATCTAGACCTAAACTAGCTGGAGCGATGCTTTCGATCACATAATAAGTCTCCAATAGAACCCCCTTATCGCCTCCTCTTTTCCAAACTCCAAAACTCACATTACCAGCACCACTATTAAGGAACACCTCCAGAGCGCTCCGCACAATAGGATGATCCACGCTCATAAAGGTCATTTCTTCACGGCTTAATGCCACATTACGATCAAAGGTCACAGACATGCCTTCATCAGGGATTTCACCTGCTAAATCAGTCACCATGTTGCCTCTATTTAAGAGATAATTCCTACTTCCTAAATCCTCAATAGTCACACCAAAGTGATCTAACAGACGCAAAACAAACTTCTGGAATTTACGATCATCGTCCAGAGTTCTGATACCATCTATCATCGCTTCAGCTTCGTTAGACCTGAATGAATTTAACGCCAATAGCTTCTCCTGTCCGCCCATCAGCTTAGCCTTCAGCTCCAGCATCTTCTTATGACACCTTTCGTTAAATTGCCTTAACAAGACCTCATCGAAATCATCTTGGAGTTCCTCTAGCTCAGGTTGAAACTCACGATACAGCTGAGTAGCACCATGCAAGCTATGCTCAAAGGCATTAAGCCCATCGTGATACCAAGTCGCCAATACTTCACCAGATGAGCCCTCTAGATAAGGAACATGAATATTAATCTCTCCTGTCTGGCCGATACGATCCAATCGTCCGATTCTCTGCTCTAGCAGCTCGGGATCTTCTGGTAAATCATACAGCACAAGATGGTGAGCAAACTGGAAGTTTCTTCCCTCGCTACCAATCTCGCTACACAACAAAATCTGAGCTCCTTCTTCATCCGCAAAGTAAGCCGCGTTTTTATCTCTCTGTAGTAAAGTCAGACCCTCGTGGAACATCGCTACATTGATATTTAGACGATCACGCAGCTGCTCAGAGAGCACTTCTACCGTTGAACGTTTCTTAGCGATAAGTAGAATTTTTTCATCATCTAGCTCACGCACTAAAAGTTCCAGCCAATCTAATAAATCATCCGTTGGCGACAAATAGGCTGTCCTCACAGGAAAGCCCTGTAGGTGGTCTCGGGTGTTGCGGAACATCACTCTGCCTGGTCCGAAGCTGTCTAATACATCTTCTAACAGTCCGCCTCTGACAGAATCATCTCCATCCGCTAAGGCATCTAACTTCTCCAGCACTCTATCCGATGAAGCGCAGCGTTTTTTAAGATCTGAGATATCACGTTTCGTCAGCTTCTTCTCTTCTTGAAGTTTTGTAGCTATTTTGGCTACACTTTCATAACTCTCACTCTCGGCTAAATAGCTTTTCATATCGCTAAATCGCTCAGAGTCTAGCAGCCTGAGTCTAGCAAAGTTCCCCTCAGGACCTAACTGTTCTGGAGTCGCTGTAAGCAGAATCAATGCCTCAGTCTTCTTCGCCAATGCTTCTACTAATTCATATTCAGCACTGACTTCTTGTTCAGACCACTCTAGGTGATGCGCTTCATCCACGATCAACATATCCCAGCCAGCTTCTACTAGCTGCGCCGAGCGCTTCTCATGATTTTCCTGCTCTGTTAGGAAGCCAAGATTAGCAATAACTAACTGACTATCTAAAAATGGATTCACCTCATTGTGCTCCTCGATAGCGAGACAGCGATCTTCATCGAAGATACTAAAGAGCATGTTAAAGCGTCTTAGTAGCTCTACGAACCACTGGTGAACTAAGCTCTCTGGCAACAAAATTAGAACTCGATCAGCTTTCCCTGTTAGATGCAAACGATGCATGATCATACAAGCTTCAATCGTTTTACCAAGTCCCACTTCATCCGCTAGAAGCACTCTTGGCTTAAGACGTTTCGAGACCTCGCTAACGATAGACATCTGGTGTGGAATTAGATCCGTTCTACTACCCGTGAAGCCTCGCTGAGGACTACTTTTTATTAAATCTTCTCTAAACAGACCTTCTAGGCGTAGGCGAAACTTACGTTCGTGATCCATCATCCCTGACAGTAATCTATCCTTAGGTTTATTGAGCGACATACGGTCATTCAGCTCACCTTCTTGGAGTTCACGCCCCTCAGTCACATAGATGACCACATTATCAACATGCTTCACCTTCTGAATGATGAAAGTCTCATCTGTGTGTGAGGTAATTTCATCACCTACAGAGAAAACGACCCGTTTCAACGGAGCTGTCTCAAGCGCATACATTCTCCGTTCCTCTACCGCAGTAAAAAGAACTTCCACCACAGATGCTGTTACTTCTAGCACCACTCCTAAGCCTAATTCAGGCTCAGATTCACTCATCCATCTCTGCCCCGCAGTTATATCTAACATCACTTTTTATAAATTATTTAAAAACTAAAATGGAGAAAATGGGATCTTAGGTAGTTTAGGAATTATCCCTCCCTCATTTTCCTTTTCACCCTTCTCTTCTTGCTTAGGATCTTCATCCTTCTCCACATCTTTTTTAGGGTTAGGTCCGAAGATCCCTCCTATTGCATCAATCCCGTCTTGAATACCTCCAGCCGCATCCCCCTCTAAGAGTTTACCACTAGCTTCGGCTATTCCACCCACTGCTTTCATTGCTGATTTCACAGTCTCAGGACTAATGACTTCACCAGTCATCTCTTGAGCAACCTGAATCATCCTCATTCCAGCTGCTGCGATGAGTCTGTCTGTTAGATCCTCTTTTATATTATCAATAGTCCCGCTTATTCTTACCTGAGTCCAGTTTAGGTTATCCTTACCTCGCTTGAAAACTAGGGTCTCTGCTCCAGGGATACTTCTTAAATTCTTAGCAGGCAGACCGACATTAAACAAACCATCCAGCTTGCGACCATCGATCTCAAGATCACCTTCGATACGCACGACTCCATCAGCTACCAGGGAAATATTCTTCAGATCGATGACATCCTTAAACTTCTCAAAATCGCACTCAAATGTCTGAAACTCGATTCGGCGATACTTTTCATTGGCTAGGTAGTAAGCCACTTTATCCAGCACAGGCAAAGCAGTCAGCTCACCATTCTTTATTTTCAAATGACCAGTAATCTTAGGTTCATCACCCGCACCCGGACGCACCATTAGGTCTGCTTCCACATCACCTTTTAGCTTCTTCTGCCAGTCATCTGGGAAGACATCCTTACATTTCAACCCACTGAGTTTGCCAGTAAGATCATAGCGGCGGTAGGCAGTTTCACTCAGATCTAAATCACCAGTTAGCTCCAACTTCCCACTACCGAAAATGCTAAGTATGGCTTTATTGATATAGATGTTCTCACCACTTTGCTTAATTTTAGCTTCCTCAAGATACGCAGTTTTCAGGAAATCCAATGGAAGATTAACATAACCATCTTTTGCAGTGATATTGAACACAGAGCCATCAGCCTCCACCTCTGCTCTTAGACTCTCGATGCTGTAATCACCACTATTCGTATGAACTTTTGCATTGATCGATGTCACCTTAGCATCATTTAACTCTGCTTCTTCAGGGATCAGGCTTTCTAAGAAACTCTTTTCCTTCTTCTCTCTGATAAAAGGAACAAAATCTTTTGTTAAATCTACCTCGGCAGTGACCTCACCAACTCTAACATTCTCTAAAGTAAACTTATCTCGTTTGATAAAATCTACATCCACATCGAGTTCAATATCTTTCACTATAACCGATTTTACTAATCCATTACTAGTTGCCGTGAAACCACTATTGCTTCCACTCATGCCATCCCACTTAAACTTCTCAAACTCACCTTCACCACCTAACTGATCACCTACTTGCAACGAGACTTCTTTACGAAAATCCTCACTGTGCAGGAAGGCTATCGCCTGCTTGTATCCGTAAATACCTAAACCCAGAACCATTACAAAAACACCTAACAGAACCTTCCACCAAAGATTTCTTTTCTTTGCTCGTTTGATAGTCTGTTCTCTCTTCTGAGATTTACTTGATTTACGCTGGCGCCTCCTTGACATAATGTGAAACCTAGCCTTTTTTTCTAATCTCTCAAGGTTTCTTCTCGCCACAGTGGATATTTTAATGTTTTTGTAACCTTATCTAATTAACCACTTATAGCCTTAACATCGTGCTAGAATTAAAAGACTTCTGTTTCTCAATTGATAAAGACGGCGAACCACTAAACCTGGTTGACCGTGTGAACCTCTCTATACCGTCAGGCCACTTCATGGCTATTGTCGGTCCATCTGGGTGTGGTAAGACCACCCTCCTTAACACTATCGCAGGTCTCAACGAGATCTCAGAAGGTCAAATCTTCTGGAATGGTCGTGACCTGGAAGAAGATGGAGACTTAGACCCAGCGGAACTCGGCTACGTGCCCCAGTTCTCCATCGCCTACGAAGAACTCACTGTCGATGAATCTATCGAGGCAGTCACCAAGCTCCGTGTGAAAACACGTGACCTCGATGATTTAGACCTCAGGATCGATCGAGTTCTAGAAGAAACTGGACTCGCTCCGATCGCTGATCGCCAAGTCAAGGTTCTCTCAGGTGGGCAGAAACGTCGCCTAGGACTAGCGATGGAGCTCGTCACTGACCCTACATTGCTACTCTGTGATGAGGTCAC
Source organism: uncultured Rubritalea sp. (assembly GCA_937132085.1). Taxonomy (GTDB): domain Bacteria; phylum Verrucomicrobiota; class Verrucomicrobiia; order Verrucomicrobiales; family Akkermansiaceae; genus Rubritalea. The sequence continues at coordinate 37,665 of CAKZNV010000032.1, forward strand.
GTCAGGACTAGATCCTAGATCTGAAAGAGACATCGTTCGCAGACTGCATGACCTTTCTCGTAGTGAAGGCCGCATCGTCATCTCAGTCACCCACTCTCTCGCTCACCTAGAGCTTTATGATTCTATTCTTGTGCTTCATGAAGGCAGAGTTGCCTATCATGGTCCGCCAGCTGGGCTCACTCACTATTTCTCAGTAGAAGATACTGAGGAAATCTACCCACGTCTCGCTAAGCAGGACTCTAACAAGTGGCGTAAATCTTGGGAGAAGCACAGCAGCACCTATTATGAAAAGATAGAAAAGACCCGTCTTAACCTTATTGAAAAAGGTGAACTCCACGTCCCTAAAGAACTGATTAAGGTCAAAACGGACAACGCAGCATCTGGGCAGATCAATATCGAAGATGAAGACATCATCGATACATCAGAACTAGAAGAAGCTGTTCCTAGCAAACGTCAAAAGCGCAGCAAGAGTAAGCACAAAAAGATGGATGAAAGCGCTCCTCTAGATCTCGACTCGATTGACGACGAAGATGCCGAAGAGCAAGAAGATTTCATCATCGAAAATCCAGATCCAGTTCGCACACCAGGTGTGCTCAGCCAGTTCTGCACACTATTAGCCAGACGTTGGAAGATTTTCTTCCGTGATCGTGGCCAGGTATTACTCCAGATCTCAATCATGATCTGCTTCCCTATTCTAGTCATCCTCTTTGCTGAGCAAGGAAATGTAGAACTCAGAAAGTTCTCAGAAACTGGAATGGAATTCACAAAGGATGCGATGGAGACAACCAAAGCTATCACTACGAACAGAGCCAATGTTGGAGGAGCTGTTTCCGGAATCATCATGTTCCAGATCATCCTGCTCGCCCTCATGGGATCTAACAATGCTGCCAGAGAGATCGCCGGTGAACGTAAGATCATGGAGAAAGAGAAGTTTGGAGGTGTCAGCCCCGTAGCTTATCTTGCCAGTAAAGTCGTCTTCCTTTTAGCCATTATACTCGTGCAATCACTCATCATGGGGATCGCCGTAGAGCAAGCATGGCAGTTCAAAGGACCAGAGAGTGACCCTACTAGCTATCTTGATCACTTTAAATTCCTCGTGCTCATTAACTCAGCAATGACATTCATCTGTCTCGGTATTTCATCACTGATGAAGACATCTGAACAAGCATCCCTACTCTCGATTTACCTCGTAGGTTTCCAGCTACCACTATCAGGTGCAGTTCTTGCTCTTCCTGAAACTGTTGGAATGGTCACTCGTCCATTCATCTCAGCTTACTGGGCATGGTCAGGTAGTATTTCCTCGCTAGACACTGGTTACTCACAGGCGATCAAAGCTGTAACCAATACACCACTGAACCTAGCGCATAACAATGACGCTCTCGGCATGGGCAATTTGTGCACCATCGTGCTCTGTGCTCAGATAGCCGTCGGACTCATCGCAGCATACATCGGCATCAAGCGCCATCAATGGGAACACTAGAACCTCACTAACTTTAGCCCTGCTGATTATCAGCAGGGCTTTTTCTTTGTAAAATAATTAATGAATGTGTAACCTCCCCGCACATCACCCTTAAATTCTAACTACACACAATATGGCTCGCAGATCACGTAAGAAAAAAACTCAATCCAACCCTACTCCAATGATAGTAGGCTCCATCGTAGCGCTCGCCCTAATAGGCGCAGCATTTATACTCCTTAAGCCTAAAGCTGGTGAAAGTTTGAAAAACCTACCACTAGATGTATATTATAGTGACCCTAGTTCACTCAGGGGATCTAAGTTTTCAGTCACTGGCCAAGTCGTCAGCAAACTAAAATATCAAGAAAATGTCGGCCAAGTGATACAGCTCAAAGTCACTGACGGAAGCCGATCAGAAGTTTTTGCAGTCATGGTTCCAGATGGTGTCGACGGTCCAAATATCGACCCAAACCAAAACTACACTTTTAATGTCGAAGTAAAATCAGACAGATGGCTAGAAGCCAAATCTTATACAGATAGATAAAGATCTATCATCAATAATCAACCAAATCCCTACCGTTTAACATTATGAAAAAAACACTACTTACTACCCTTATAAGCTCAGGTTGCCTACTCCCTCTCGGAGCTCAGGTCTTACCAGGTGCTGGATCCGGAAATAGCGCAGGAGGTGCATCTTCCAATAACAATAGTGTCTCCAACGACACTGTGAATAATTACGGTAAACAAGATGGCGAATCTACGCACGGTCAGGAAATTCCTATCGTTGATCCTACTAACAAGACAATTGAGTTCCAAGGCCGTCAATACAGCCTTATGGACAACAACCTTGGTGGCCAGTTTGAAGCATTCCTTGCGACAGATACATTTTCAGAGCTCTCTGCATCTGAATACCGTGCAACTATCGAGCAAATCCAAGACCTCATCGCTCCAAACCGCCAAGGTGGACCAAACCTTAAAGCAGCCTTTGACCTACTAGAAAAAGCTTCTGAATACCCTGGCGATGGCAACATCTGCGAATCACTAGGAAATTCTATCTACTCTGCTCTTCTCACGAAACAAGGCATCGGCAGTAAAAAAGTGGCCATTTCTAGGCTAGAAAAAGAGAGAAAACTTCTCATTCGTAACATGGGCGTTCTTGAGAACAGAATCGGTGTCGAGACATCCCAGCAGAGCAATCAAAAAGGCAAAAAAGGCCAAAAGCAAACTACTGGCCCTACATCCACAGAATACCTCATGATGCAAAAGCGTCTACTCCAGATCGAAGTAGATATTCGTAAACTTAAGACTGAAGGAATGATAGATCTTACTCAATCTAAGATCCAATACCAAGCGATGATGGTGCAACTCTTCATCCAGCGTCGATTTGAACATGTTGTCATGTCTTCTAGATTCTACAGCCTCGTCTTTAAAGATGGTGACTCAAAAATGAGAATCAAAAAAGGCTCAGACACCGAAAAATTCTTCTCAGAAGGTATCGGAGTCAACCCAACCGTTGCAGGGATGGACGCAGCAGCTAACGAAGCCATTCGTAAGGTGGAGACATTAGTAAGTGCATTTAATAACAACATGGAGAACAAACGCCTCCATGCAGCCTCAGAACGACTAGTCGAAGCATACGCTATTGGAGAATTCCTCCCTGCTGTGCAAACGATCCCGATGAAGCCTAAAGGTCAAATCCAGCAATATGTGCAAGATGCTAACGACATGGTAAAAACTCTCCAAGCACGTGATTTAGAGCAAGGTGAAGAGCTCAATAACAGCCTCAAGAAACAAGCTGTAGATTATAACGCATCTGAAGCTAAATCTTACATCAATGCGATGAAGACAAAGTCTAAAGGAAGTGTCCGTGAAGCTAAAATGGCTCTCTATCAGATGAAGTTAGCAACGACTGCTCAAGTTCGATATAACGAAGAGCAGAGATTTAAATCAGCGATGACAACAGCCACAGAAGCTTGGCCATCTAACCCAGACTTGGACAAAATCGGTGAACAAATCGACAAAATCATAGACGATGGAACCAATGGCCAAGACCAGCTACAAATTGCACGAAAAGATTTCGACAACTGGAAAAAAATCAAATCTTGGACAGCTATCTTTGGTGACCAAGAAAGATTAGGTGGTGCATTTGGTTTCTCACAAGCAAATGAAGATAAAGTGAGACTGGATGAACTAAGAAGTATTATTAAAAATAAATTCGAAATCGTCAAAGCAATAGAACAAGCTGATGCCTTCAGTAAAAAGGGATTCCATGCTGCGGCTTGGGAGAAGATTCACCAGACTCAAAAGAGATTTGATGATGACATCGAGCTCTCCAATGCAATGGGCAAATACAGTAGTCTTGCTGCTGACTTTGCAAACCTCATCGCTAGAGCTCAGAAAATAGAAGACGACATGCCAGGCTCAGCTCAGGCACTCAACTACTACCTCAAAGCACAAGGCCTTAACTCTGACAGCATTTATGCCAATGAAGGAATTGAGCGTATCTTGAACATCAAATTCAACAATGCACCAGTAAATGCCGATGAGCCAAATAGCGAGCCAAGCACTCCTGCTAGTGACACATCAAACGAAGACACTAATTCTTAATCGATAAATTTAACTATTAATATCTCAATACCTGTGGTTGTTTCAACCACAGGTATTTTTTTATGAAAATTTCATCCATTCACACACTGCTTTCGGTCACAGCCCTAATTTTCTCTGGTCTGACTACTGCTGCGGACTCGCTAGACGACTGCATCAAAACACTCAACTCCGAGAAGGTGACAATTATAGACTACAAGCAGCAGTATAATCTGCTCAAGAACGATAAGACGGTTCCTAGATTAACAGTAAAACTCCTATTCGTGATTCAAAGTCACCTAGATAACAACGAGCGAAGAAATAGAGTGGCTGAACTCACGGAAACTCTCGCAACTAACAAAGAACGAATCCTGGAAGCCAGAGTGACACTCTACACAAAGGCTACTGAAAAAAATAAACAATTAGCAACCAATTTACTAGATCTATTCAAAAAGTTAAATGATCGTCTAAAAGCTGAAAATATGGCCTTACTCAGTAACGACGATCTCCATCAGCTCTATCACGAGTGCTTGATAGAATACGCATACCGAGGAGAAACTAAGCTCCTCACACTTGCGGCTAAATACTATCAAACCATGATGAAACCAGTTGAAAATAGGTTAATCCTTAAACCAGAATTCATTTTGAAAATGGAAAAAATAAATCCTGATTACTTCCCACCAGCTAGCCTAAAAGAGCTCATAGACACTTCATCAGCTAAGCTTAAATAGTTCGTAAAACATACGATTTCGTGCATACTTAATTTCTAACATACTTTTTTTAAACAATTTTCAGAAGAGAGACCGCTTAATGGATGAAGAACAGAAAATAATGACTATCGCTAAAGCTAAAAACGTTAATAGCCCTATGACTCCTTGGCGAGAATGGCTGAACGAACACGGCTCAAAACTACTTCTGTTCGCTCGACAACAAACTAGATCAATTGCCGACGCTGAAGATGTCCTACAAGACTCTTTAGTAAAGCTAGCAAAGAAGGAGGCTGAAGGCACCTTCGATGGTGGCCAAGCTGGTTGGTTACCCTACCTTTACACCAGTATTCGTCGTTGTGCTATTGACCTAGGAAGAAAAGAAGACAGACGCGGCAAGCGTGAAGAAAAAGTAGAATCAGACAGACACATCCACACAGGTGGCATCATGGATCCCTGGTTCAACTCAGACTCAGCTGACGATGAAACAAGAAACTACCTAGAAAACGCACTAAAAAAATTACCACCAAAATACGCCACCGTGATCACCATGAAAATCTGGGGAGAACAAACATTCGCAGAAATTGGCAAAAATTTAGACATTTCACAAAACACAGCCGCCTCTCGGTATCGCTATGGACTTGAAGCCCTCAAGAAACACCTAGCAAGTATCAGACAATCCGGCGACATCCTTTAATCAATTTTAATAACCACCACCATAGTTAATATCATGCCAGACAAACTCAATACAGAACTCCAAGCCTTAGAAGCTCAGCTATCTAATATCTCAGCAACAGAAATGCCTGAAGATATGATAACTCGTATGGAAAACGCGATGATTAACTGGGAAACTCACCTACCAAGAGAAGAAAAAATTGTGCCTTTTGCTGAATCAGTATCAGCACCCGCTTCTGCGACTACGTTCCAGAAAACAAGTTCTAAGTTTAATACATGGGGAGCAGCAGCTGCTGTAGCACTAATCGCTACGACTAGTGCTCTGTTCATGTCTGGCAATGATCCTGAAGTCACTAATACGAACTCATCAGTCGCTAGCAATTCTGTTATTGAGGAACAGCCTGAGCGCTTCAGCCACAATATTACTAACGCTTCTAACGAAGGCATCACCTACGCAGGCCAAGACCAAAAACCATACAGAGTGTTCCGTTTCGAATACACTAAAGAGGTCGAGTCTGTTGATGAAAATGGTAACACAGTGATCACTCAGGAACCCGCTGTTGAAACAATTCTCATCCCTATCGAATCTAAATAATTCACTACCTTTCTATTACTTAAACAAATCTCCTTAGCCATAACGCTATATCTAACGAGAAACATAAACTAATCATACCTATATACTTCAGATGAAATTCAACAAACATATTGCCACTGTATCCACTGTGATTATTGCGACGGTAGCATCCGTCTCCGCAATAGAAAGAAGCGCACCTGCAGCACAGCCTAAAGAAAAAGCGAATAAGGCTATTCCTGCTCCTCGAGTTTTACCAAATGCTGCTCCCGCCAATGAGCAAATGCCTCCTCTTAACGATGCTGCTCCTCTAGATATGCCCCAAGTAAACGGCTTTAGACCATTCCTAGGCGTTGCTGGATCTCCAATTACAGAAGCCTTAGCTGCTCAGTTAGGTCTTGAGAACAATGTTGGAATCACTCTTGATACGATCGCCCGCAATAGCCCAGCATCTAAAGCTGGACTCAAAAAGCACGACATTATCACAACTCTTGCAGGCAAGGACATCAGAACTCAAGAAGACCTCAGAAATGCTGTCCTAGCTCATAAAAACGGCGATAAAGTAGAACTTAAATACATTACTAAAGGCGAACAAAAAGTGATTCAAGTCGAACTAGGCAAAGCTGCCAAGGTTCCTCGTGTAGCTGGTCCTGCTCCAGTTCTGCCAAAAGACTTTTTCGACAAATTCCCTCCTGAACAGAGAGAAAAGATAAAGGAAATGATCGAAGGTAATCTCAAGAACTTTCATGGACTCGAAGGCTTTAGACAATTAAATCCAAAAGATCTAGAAGGATTTAATGATAAGCCTCAAATGTTCCACTTCCAGTTCGACGACCTTCTCAAAGGTGTTCAGGGCAATGCTAACGGTGCCGCTCAAGGTAGACTCATGATGATGGATGCTAACGGCAGCATCACACTAAAATCTGCTAAAGAAGGCAAACTACTAGAACTCAGAGACAGAACAGGTAAGCTACAATACTCTGGCCCATTCAACAATGAGGCAGACAAGCTAAAGGTTCCTGAGGAATTTAGAGATCGCATCAAACAACTCGACCCTAAAAAAGCACTAGGAAAAGCCAACATGATGACACCCGAGCAACTAATGAAGATGCTCGGTGATGACATGCCAAACTTGCCCTTGCTTAATGAACTTCGCCTTCGTGAAGGTGGCGCTGGAGAAGGTAAAGCTCTTAGGTTTCATCTTAACTTAAACCAACAAGGCAATCCATCACTCACTGATCCAATCACAGGAAATACCTATAAGCTACTTAAGACTAAAGAAGGATTCGATGTTGAGGCATTAGACAGCGACAAGAAGCTCTTGTTCTCAGGTCCCTACAACTCAGAATTCGACAAGAACAGTGTTCCAGAAGAGTTCAGACCACACTTCGACAGCCTAAAAAACCTAGGAAACGGAAAACCTCTAGAGTTTAAATTCGGACAGTAAAAAGAAACTTTTTTCATGCATTAGTAAAGCCACCGCTGCATAGCTGCACGGTGGCTTATTTTTTTAGGGGCATAACTAGCTTACAATTTAATACTTGCGTTCTA
>CAKZNV010000033.1 GCA_937132085.1 uncultured Rubritalea sp.
CCAAATTCTGTATCTTTAATAAACTAAGCATTTTCTATTCAATTGTCTTTCGTGAACAAATGAACACTTAACATCCATAAACTACTTTGGCAATAATTTATGTTATCAAGATAAAGGATTAATTAATTTTTCTTGAAAGTAAATGACCTACATTCCTTTGATTATATAGCCTAAAACCAAAACACTCGATTAATGATCATTTTACACTCATTATTAACTTGCTTTAATCTCATTAATTGGTAGTTTTAATTCAGATGCCACTAATAACCACACGGCACCTATCATGGAAAATTAATTTTTTGCATAATCAAATACCCAATTCTAGACAACAAACAACAAACACCAAGATATGAAAATAAGAGAAACCATTATATATTATGAAGCAACTAGAGAAAAATAAAATCTCTAGGCTTCAAGTCGAACTACATGAAGAAATCATTAAAGCAATAGACCTTCAAAAAGATGACCTAGGCATTAATACTCGTAAAGAGTATGTTAAAGCAGCCTTAAGTTCATTTGCTTGGATGGTAAGGGAGAAGAAAAAAGGTAGATCAATTGCCTCAATAAATTCTGATTCCAGCTATAACGAACTAATGATGCCATGTTTCGACTGTATTAGACCTGAGATTTATGATAGGCCAGAAACAGGCTCCGAGGGGGAGCCAGAATGATAGGAACAGTAAATTAATTACTGTTAAAGTAAAAGTTAACAACAAATTAGAGAGGAGCGAAATTCACCATATTAACAACGATGACTTTGTTAAACTGGTGGAACAAACAAACAGAAATCATAATAAAGACAGATTTTTCAAGATCATGGTAATACTACCATTTACATGGATATTCATAGCTTTGTTAAGTGGCTGTGAATATATACCGATAGGTTTTTCCGATGACCTTATGAAGTATTCTGTTAGTGCATTATTAATGCCATTTGCATATTGCTCGTTCAAAGTATTCAAGCGATAAAGTTAGAACCTATATTACGAGAGAGATAAATTACGAGAGAGATAAATTACGAGAGAGATAAATTACGAGAGAGAGAAATTAAGACAGAGATAAATTAAGACAGAGATAAATTAAGAGAGAGATAAACTAAGAGAGAGAGAAAAAATTTACATACTTAGGAGGCTGTTAAAACAGTCTCCTATTTTTATGCTGTTTAATCAGCGCACAAAAAAGCGACTCAGAATGAACTGAGTCGCTTTTGTATTAAAACGGTGAAAGAGAGCTAATTAAGCCTTCTTTACGTTAGAGATGTGGATAGGGCCGTCAAGCTCTTGGATTCCACCTTCTTGGTTCTCTTGTGTTGGCTTCACAGCTTTTTTGATCTTGCGAACACCTTCAACGATTACCTGGCTCTTTGCCTCATTTACTGAGAGCACCTTGCCTGATTTACCTTTGTGGTTGCCTGCGATCACTGTTACTTCGTCGCCTTTTTTAACGTGAGTCTTCATGTTTCTTTTCCTTTCGGTTAGTTGTTAGAGCACCTCAGGAGCTAGGGATACGATCTTCATGAACTTCTTCTCGCGGAGTTCACGAGCTACAGGTCCGAAGATACGAGTGCCTTTAGGGTTGTTATCCTTGTCGATTACAACGATAGCGTTGCCGTCGAAACGTAGGATAGAACCGTCTTTGCGTCTGATAGGAGCAGCTGTTCTCACAACTACTGCCTTGATGACTGCGCCCTTCTTGATAGATGCGGTAGGGATAGCTTCACGAACGTGTGCTGTGATGATGTCTCCTACATTAGCGATCTTGGAACGAGTTCCTAGAACACCGATCATTTTTGCTGAACGAGCGCCTGTGTTGTCGGCGATCGCTACACTTGATTCCATTTGGATCATAGTATTATTAAATGTATGTTAGTTTTCGATTAGTGAGTGAGGATCTCTGAAAGAACCCAGCACTTCTTCTTAGAAATAGGCTTGGTTTCAGTGATACGGACTTTGTCGCCTACTGCAGCCTTGCTTTCTTCGTCATGTGCGTAGAATTTCTTCGTGCGCTTAACGATTTTCTTGAAGCGTGGGTGCGGAACACGAGCGATGTATTCTACAACGATGGTCTTGTCCATTGATGTTGAGACTACGTTGCCTACTCGTGTTTTGCGTAAATGTGTATTTTCGCTCATAGTGATATTTGTTTCTATGTGGTTTAGTTACCAGCCTTGTTACGGTTCTCAGTGAAGAGTGTGCTAAGCTGAGCTACCTCACGGCGGACTGCTTTGATGCGGGCTGTGTTCTCTAGCTGGCCAGTGGCTGCTTGGAGGCGGAGATTGAGACCTTCTTGTTTAAGGTCACGGAGACGGTTCTTAAGCTCGTCGATTGAGAGCTCTTTGAGTTCGCTAAATTTTGCCATAATAGTTAGTTTTCTATGTTTAGTGGTTTGTCAGCTAATTAGTTAGCTAGCTTGTTACGGACGATGAAGCGAGTGCGGAAGCCGAGCTTGTTAGAAGCAAGTCTGAGAGCTTCTTTAGCAGATGCTTCAGAAACACCAGCAATTTCAAAAATTACTGTTCCAGGCTTGATTACAGCTACCCAACGGTCAACAGAACCTTTACCTTTACCCATACGAGTTTCGGCTGGCTTTGCAGTGACTGATTTGTGTGGGTAGATACGGATCCAAACTTTACCTTTACGTTTGAGGTAACGGTTGATTGAGATACGGCATGCTTCGATCTGGCGGTTACTCATCCATGAGCGACCTAGTGACTGGAGAGCGAAGTCTCCGAAGCTTACATTTGTTCCACGTTGCGCATTACCACCGCGATTTCCTCGCTGGGTCTTACGGAACTTGGTGCGTTTTGGCATTAAAGGCATATTATTATTTCTTCCTAAATGTTATTGGTTCAATTGATATAGCTTATGCTGAAGGACGCTCATTGCGTCTCTCACGGCCACCACCTCCACGGCGACCTCCACGGCCTCCACGGTTGTTGCTGCCAGCTGCTGCTATTTTCTCTTCTTTTTTGTTGATCCAGCATTTAACACCGATGATGCCGTATACTGTTGCTGCTTCTGCGAATCCGTAGTCGATTGGCACACGTAGAGTCTGGAGAGGCACTTTGCCTTCACGATACCACTCTGCACGAGCGATGTCAGCACCACCGAGACGGCCTGAACAACGAACACGGATACCTTCTGCACCGAACTCCATAGCGGTCTGGATAGAACGCTTCATAGCACGGCGGAAAGCGATACGACGCTCAAGCTGAACGGCGATGTTTTCTGCAACGAGCTGAGCATCGAGCTCTGGCTTGCGGATTTCAAGGATGTCGATTTTAACAGCATTGCCACCACAGATCTTAGCGATGTCAGATGTCATTTTCTCGATCTCTGATCCCTTACGACCGATCACAAGACCTGGACGTGAGGTGTGAAGTGTTACACGAACTGAGTTCCATGCACGCTCGATAGTGACGCGTGATAGAGCTGCGAACTGTAGACGACCTTTGATGTATTTACGAATCTTAAGGTCTTCGTGAAGCTTGTCAGTGTAGTCAGCACCAGTGGCATACCACTTAGAGCGCCAGTCCTTGCTGAGTGCGAGGCGGAATCCGATTGGATTTACTTTTTGTCCCATAATTTTATATTATTAGTTGTTAGTATTACGCCTCGACTGGCTTAGGAGCGAGGGTGATGTAGATGTGGCTTGTTCTCTTAAGAATTGCACCTGCTGAGCCACGAGCACGAGGCTTGAAGCGTTTGAATGTTGGGCCTTCTCCAACCGTAGCTTCTTTGACGATGAGATCATCGGCATCGAGGTCATGGTTGTTTTCGGCGTTAGCAATAGCGCTTTTAAGGGTCTTACCGATTAGAAATGCTGATTTTCTTGGAGTGAAGTTCAGCACGTCTAGGGCAGAGGACACAGGAAGGCCTTGTATTGCACGGACTACGTCACGAGCTTTTTTAGCTGAGACGCGAGCGAATTTATAGGTTGATTTTACTTCCATCGTTCTAGGATGTTAATTGTTTAATTTTGTGTCTTAATTGATGCGATGTCGCCTGGGCGGACCGCGTTGTTGGTGTCGTCGAGCCTGATCACGAGGGCACCAGAGATATCTGGTCTTACCTCGGCAATGCGGGCTTCTGCTATCTGGCTCTTACCACGTAGGATACGGAATGTCATGCCTATGCGGACTTGCTGCTGCTCCCCAGCATTCAGTATCAATGCGCCGGATTGGCTATCAATACTAATGATCTTGGCACTATGTAGAGTGCCTAGATCTATCTGTGGACGCGGCTTATCTATGATTCCGAGCGATTGGTCAAGACCTCTAATTGCTTTTTCGAGCTCTAGTCTTTCGTCTTCATCGTCGTCAAGGACATGCTTGAGGTATTCACGCACCTGAGTGGTGAGGTAAGTAGCGGCTGTTTCCAGCTTAGCTATTCGGCCCTCGAGCACCTTGCGGTTGGCCACTGCCTGAACGAGTCGCTGATCATCAGTCCCTAATGGATACATGTTGAGAGCTTCTAGTTCTAGGCGAATTTTGTTCAGTTCTTTTTTGGCGTTCTGTTCCTGCTCTTTAGCATGAATGAGCGCCTTACTAAGATTCTGATTCTGTTGCTGCAGCTGATGAATCTTTTTTTCACCAGCTGAGCTGCGAACATCGGATTTCACACCATTTTGCTGAGCCACACTCATGCCACCAGCAAGAACGAGTGCTCCGGCTGTTAGTGTGAATATGGATGTGGCTAGCTTCATGATGTGAATGAGATATTAGTTAAGAAGATTACTTCTTACCTACTGTTCCGTGTTGCTTGAAGATACGAGTCGGGGCGAATTCACCGAGTTTGTGTCCCACCATGTTCTCAGTTACGTATACAGCGACAAATGATTTGCCGTTGTGAACTGCGAAGTTGTGGCCTACGAATTCAGGTGTGATCATTGATCTACGGCTCCATGTCTTGATCGGCTTTTTATTACCACCTTCAACGGCAGCATCGATCTTGATAAGTAGCTTTTGGTCTACGAAAGGTCCCTTTTTGAGTGATCTTGGCATAATTTTTAGTTATCAGTTATTGGTTAAATTACTTATTCTTAGTCTTACGACGCTGAACGATGACCTTATCTGATGCTTTACGCTTCTGACGTGTCTTCTGACCTTTGACATGACCCCAAGGTGACTTGAGGTGCTGACGGCCACCACCGGACTTGGACTTACCCTCACCACCACCATTCGGGTGATCAACAGGGTTCATACACATTCCGCGAACAGTTGGGCGGATACCCATCCAGCGAGAGCGACCTGCCTTAGCAGATACCACGTTCATGTGATCGCGGTTGCCTACCTGACCAATGGTGCAGAGGCATTTCTCGTTGAACTTGCGAATCTCACCCGAAGGCATCTTAACAAGAGCAACACCCTCTTCACGGTTAGAAAGAACTGCTTGCTGTCCAGCTGAACGAGCAATCTTGCCACCTGTTCCAGGTGTAAGTTCGATGTTGTGAATTGAAGTTCCGAGAGGAACGTTCTTTAGTGGTGTTGCGTTGCCTGGCTTAGGTGCTGCAGTCTCGCTAGAAACTACTGTTGCGCCTACTTCTAGACCTACTGGAGCAAGGATATATGCTTTCTCACCGTCTTTATATTCGATGAGTGCGATACGGCATGTTCTGTTAGGATCATACTCGATACCTACTACTGTAGCAGCTACGTCAGTCTTACGACGCTTGAAGTCGATAACTCTGTATTTTTTCTTGTGACCACCACCGATGTGACGGCAAGTGATACGACCTTGGTTGTTACGTCCACCTGATCTCTTCTTAACACGGAGGAGGGACTTTTCAGGAGTCGTCTTAGTGATCTCCTCAAATGTGTTCCACACCTTGTATCTGTTCGATGGTGTTACTGGTTTGAATGTTTTCATTTTCGCTATTCTTTTCGTTTAATGTTTTACGTTTTGCAGCGGTGCAGGATTATACGAGATCGAGTGAATCACCTTCTTTAAGGCGAACGATCGCTTTTTTCCAATTTGCAGTGCGGCCTGCATCTGCTCTACGTTGGCGCTTCTTCTTGCCGTCGTAGTTACATGTGCGGACTGCTTCCACTTTCTTGCCGAAGAGTTGCTCTACAGCACGCTTGATTTCGAGTTTGTTGGCGTCACGATCTACTCTGAACACGTATTCGTTGTTCTGCTCCTGAAGGAGTGTAGCTTTTTCACTGAGGACAACTGTGTCGATAACTTGATAAATATCTTTCATCTTGTTGGTTTAGTTAGTGGTTATGCGATTAGGCTGTTCTTGATGCGAGAGTCTCGAATGCGTCTTCCACGAGGATGACTGCATTTGCGTGGAGAATCTGCTCGATGTTTACCTCAGCGGATGTGATGAGCTGAACGCCCTGCACATTACGACCTGATAGGTAAGTCTTCTCGTCGAATGAATTCGCTACGATGAGCACCTTCTTAGCGTCTGAGATCTCTCTCACTGCCTTGATGAATGACTGCGTCTTAGCTTCTGCAATAGCGAATGTAGCTACTGAAGCTACTTCCCCTGCTGCGATTTTCTCACCGAGTGCCTTACGAAGCGCTAGCTTACGTGTGCTCTTAGTGACCTTCTTAGAGTAGTCACGTGGACGAGGTCCAAATACTACACCACCACCTACAAAGATAGGTGCTGAACGTGCTCCGTGACGTGCGCCACCGGTGCCTTTTTGCTTATAGATCTTTTTACCAGATCCGCGAATCTCTCCACGTGTCTTAGTGCATGCAGATCCTGTGCGGCGATTCGCACGGTATGCTACGAGAAGATCATGCACAGCTTGGTTACCTTTGGTAGTTCCAGAGATAACGTTGATGTTAGCTGATGCTGCATCTTCGAGTGAAAGTTGTTTTACTGACATTACAGATTGTTCTTTCTATGTTTAAATTATTTAACTGCCTTAACAGCTGGGCGAACAACGACGTAACCACCGTTAGGTCCTGGGACAGCACCTGATACGAGAACTACATTGTCTTCAGGGCGAACCTGAACGATTTTAAGATTCTGAACTGTGCGACGGTATTGACCGTGACGTCCTGGCATCTTCTTGTTTTTCCAAACACGACCTGGCCACGTTCCAGCACCGATACCACCTGGGCGTCTGTGCATCATGTGTCCGTGTGAGTCTGGCTGACCTGCGAAGTTGTAGCGCTTTACCACACCTTGGAAACCTTTACCCTTGGTTGTGCCGATTACGTCAACGGTCTGGCCGCTTTCGAATAGAGCTGCACCCGGGTGTGCTTCTTCTGTGTTTGGTAGAGTCTCATCGCTTTCAAAACGGAACTCTTTAATAAGCTTCTTGGCTGTGCCATTGTGCTTCTTGAAGTGTCCTGTTGCTGGAGCGTTGATACGGCCTTCCTTCTGGTCGTCGTAACCGATCTGAACTGCTGAATAGCCGTCAGAGTCAGTTGTCTTCAACTGGAGAAATTCATTTCCTGAAACGTCGATAACGTTTACTGGGATCATCACACCTGCTTCTTTATCGAAAACACGTGTCATTCCTACTTTTTTTCCTAATAGTCCTAGTGACATAATTCTTTACTGGTTATGGTTCAGATTTTGATTTGAATGTCTACACCCGCTGGTAGGTTAAGCTTCTTGAGCTCATCTACTGTGCGTGCGGTAGGTTCTACGATGTCAAGAACGCGCTTGTGAGTTCGGATTTCGAACTGGTCTGCTGCTTTCTTGTTTTGGTTAACTGAGGCGTTCACTGAGAACTTCTCAACTCTTGTCGGCAGAGGAATCGGACCGGCTACCTTAGCACCTGTGCGCTTGGCAGTCTCGACGATCTCAGCAGCTGAACGATCGATTGCACGATGATCGTAAGCACGGAGTCGGATTCTTATCTTTTGTTTATCCATGTTATGGTTGTGTTTGTTGTTTTGTGGTTAAAATACTTCCCTCACCATGTTGATTGAGGATAAACAGCTCTGTCTAAACAGTTGCAAAGGGCAAACCAGAGTCACAATAACGCACGAGATATTACTCGTATAGCCATGTTTTCCGGAGGTGCACCCGATATTTATTCTCTCTCAACGACTTAATTTTACGCCGAGATATGATGTGGGGCGGCGAACTTACCCAGAAAATGCGATCTGACAAGCCCTATTTTTGAATTATCAGAAAAATAATCCCATACGCCACCTATATAACGAGTAAATCGCTAACTACTTAACAGAACTTAATTAATAACACTCACTCTTTAAAATCTGACGCTCATACACACTTTAACTAAAAGTATTATTTACCTTTATACATAATCTAAGACAATGGAGCATTGTCACAACCAATACTCATCAGAATTTTTCACCGCTTCGAACACCACAACTCACAGCTATGAACGAAAACTCAACACCAACCCAAGAAGATGATGTCCGCCAGATTGTGCGACTTCTTGCTGACATCGCGATATTAAATGGAGACCATACCACTAAGAAGATCGCTCTACTCACTGGCCTATGTGAATTGATTGGCGCTAAAAAATGGGTTTGGGTATTGCGTATTGATACACCAGAGAAAGATACACCCACCTTCGCCGGCTACCTCAACGGAGGATTTACTACTGAAGAATTCCTCTCACTCTCCACCGCAGGTGCACACCCTCAGGTATCCGAGATCGAAGCTCCGATGAAAAAGGAACTCGAGCACAAAAAATGCCACATCACGCTACGCCTTGAAGACTACGACCGAGGACTCTGGCAAGGCAGCGAAGTAGGTGAACTAGCGAAGCAGGCTGGTGTAGCAACATTTATATCCAGCACTCGCCCCATGAGCGACACCACCGCTAGCACTGTCGTCATCTATCGAGCACCAGGAGAAGGAACCTTCAGCGAACGAGAACGACGCATCGCCCATATCATACTTACTGAGGTGGGCTGGCTACACACTCTCGGCTGGCCAGAGAAACAATATATAGAAACCCTCCCCAGCCTGCCTAAGTCAAACATGGTTCTGCTCTCCCTACTACTCCAAGGACACTCTAGAAAGGAAATGGCAGAACTGATGAAACTATCTCCACACACGATAGGAAGCTACATTAAAGCTATTTATAAGCATTTCGATGTCACCTCTCAACCAATGCTAATGAATCGTTTCATCTATGGCGACGGTCACGATGTCATTTCGCACGAGTTTCTAGAACAGAATACTTTGAAGACAGACTGAAACTAAACAAAACTTGAGCCCTATTCTATTTACAACTAATCACTTACGATCTCACCCCTTTTTAGGGAGCTAGACAAGATTCCCTATTTTTGCTTACATCAGGATACTTCATTTTTCTGATGAGATCTGAAACCTCCTAAGTAAACTAGATTAAATTAAAACCAAACACACATACCACTTAGAATATGAGACCCAAATCCACAAGAATTACTACAGCCACAGCCATACTAGGCAGCTATCTACTTATCAGCAACGCTAATGCTGCCATCCTCTTCACCTCAACCTTTGATAACGGCACATCAGCGCAAAATGACGGTGGCTGGAACCGTTTTTCCAGCTATAATTATGCCAGTAATTTCACCTTAGCGGGACCAGCAGGAGCAGGACCCAGCTATGCAGCCCTTATCTCAGATGCACCGATGACCACTATGATCGACCTCTCATCAGAAGGAGCAGACATTGACGCAGGTAACGTTAATTATGACTTCTCTGGCTACTTAGGCAGTTACACCCTCAACACTGACAGAGGTGAATTTTCAATACAGTTTAAAAACGCCGTCGGAACAAACATAGGTGCAGAAATCGTTATGGACGACGGAGCAGCTGGTAACCCGAATGGAACATGGACTCAGTATACCAGCAGCGGAACATTAGCAGCGGGAGTCAGACAAGTTGAGATCACATTTGACGAATCAAGAACAGCGACATTCGGAGGCACTGTAGATGGTTATGCAGACCTAGTAAGCTTTTCAACTACTGTAGTCCCAGAACCATCATCTTCAGCCCTGCTCGGACTAGGCGGACTAGCACTCATCATACGTCGACGCAAATAAGACTCAACCTTCAACAAGACCGGTAGAGAACCAACCTCTCACCGGTTTTTTTGTGCCCAGAATGAACAATAACAATCAAGAGACAACCAGTATCACCACTGTGATTAGTGGCCTTTAGCCTCATTCTGTGCTATATTAGAGAATCAAAATCAGGAGAAAACTATGGAAAATATTCATTTAAGAAAACGAGATAGAAATGTCATCGCAGCCATTTTGAGCATCATACCAGGCTTGGGACACCTGTATAAACATCATTATGTCGCTGGAATCAGCATCCTAATAGGAGGCAACATTCTAATGCTGTTCATTGCTCTCTGGCTCGGTTTTGCTACTTTTGGACTTTCATTACTCATCGTTCCAGCAGCCTATTTCCTAGGAATCGCCTATGGAGCCTACGAGCTAGAAGACTGGCACGGTAAGCATGACTACCTACATCCTTGGCAGCATCACTAAATCGCAATGAAACAGTTAGCATCTAAAACGAACTAAGCCTGCTCACCAAATTTTTCTTCGACGATCTTCCTAGGCACTGGCTCAAAACTAGCTGGCTCCATGGTGTAGGACGCTCTGCCAGATGAAACAGTTCTTAGCGCTGTCATGTAGCCGAACATTTCTGCGAGCGGAACTTTCGCTTTCAGATTAGTAATAGGCCCTTTAGATTCCATACCACCGATGATTGCACGTCTTCTATTAAGATCACTCATCACATCGCCTTGGTAGTCTTGTGGAGTCGCCACTTCTACATCCATCACTGGCTCTAGAAGAACTGGACCCGCATTATCGAACGCATCACGCATTGCGAA
>CAKZNV010000034.1 GCA_937132085.1 uncultured Rubritalea sp.
AATGAAGAAGATTGCTAGCCTCAGGACTGGCATCGTGGTTACTCTCGTGTTTTTCGGACTCTGTGTGGCGGAACAAGTGATCGGCAAACAATGGAAACAACTCTACTCGTGGCAGCAGGAATATAAAACCTTCATGCTACATCAGGGAATCAGCTCACCTAAACTAGGTCTTGCTGACTTCAAGGTGACATTTAGGAAATACCCATCACAAGTCTATGATATCCCGCAAAGCGATGTTGAGTTAGACCGCCCAGACATTTATTTCATCATGGTGGAGACGATGCGCTATGACTCGATGAGTCAGAAGACCACTCCATTCCTCACTGAGTTTAGCAAAGAATGCCAGACTCTAGAATCAACTTGGGCAGCATCAAATGCAACTCACCTTTCATGGTTCTCACTGATGTATAGTAAGCCGTCACTATTCTGGATGGATGATCTAGAAGCTATCCCAGATAGAAATGACTACGCTGGATCACCAGTGCTGGGAACAATGCAGAACATGGGCTACAACTTCGAGATCCGTGCAGTTTGTGATCTCGGTTACAAGGATTTTGGTTTATTGAATTTCGGCACAGAAAATCATCTCTACAGCAAACTAGAGCACTCTGTGGACGGCAATGAGCTGACTCAATACGGTATTCCAGGAAGAGAGAAGATCATTTTCCAACGCGTCAAAGATTCGATCAAGCAACGCACTACTCCTGGTGGCAATTTCTACTACATCGCTCTCGATTCACCACATTACAATTACTACTGGGACAAGGATTTCAAGGTCCCCTACCAGGATTACAAAGAGAACATTTCTTTCCCACTTTTCCCGACTAAAAGAGAAGTGGAACTGTATCATAACCGCTATAGAAACTCAGTAGCATGGGTAGATTACCAAGTGAAAGACCTATGCGACCACCTCAAGGCTGAGGGTCGCTACGACAACAGCATTATCATCGTCACTGGTGATCATGGTGAGGAATTCCAAGAACGAGGTGGCTGGTGTCATTGCACGAGCATTATGCCTGAGCAGACTGAAGTTCCTATTCTCATCAAATGGCCTGCCTCATATGGCAAAGCCCCAGCTCACAAGCTAGCGAGTCACCAAGACATCATCCCTAGCATCATGGGATACTTAGGAGCTCCTAAAGAAAGCTTCCAGACGATGGCAGGCAAGAATCTATTAGAGCCTGACAGCTCACAGACGCTTCTAGTCTCCACCGCATTTGCTAATAAAGATGGTGAGACAATGATGCTGAAGCGTAATGGCTACACTGCTTATTTCTCATGGGATAGACCATGGGAGCCTAGAGTTCCTAGCGAAATGAGGCTTGAGCGCATTGAATCACCAACTGGTCCGATGCCTATCGATAAGGATGAAAACTTCGAGGAGACACTCCGTGAGCTCTTCCCTGATGCTTTTGATCGCTACTTCACCTCGCTGGAGTTAGTAAACTAAATCGCCATCCACATTCTCCTTTCCCCCTCCTAACAATCCTCCTATCTTTTGGCAATGAGCACGAAGAAAAGCTACTTACCAAACCTTGATCTACTCAGGGTCATCGCAGCCTACTTTGTGCTTCTCTATCACTTCCGCTGGGAAGGTGATGATCCCCTCACCTTTGTTTTCAAATACGGCTATCTCGGTGTTTACGTATTCTTCTGTATCTCAGGATTTATCACACCACTAGCGATGCAGTGGTCGAACTACTCGATCCGTGACTGGAAGAAATTCCTGATCAGTCGA
Source organism: uncultured Rubritalea sp. (assembly GCA_937132085.1). Classification (GTDB taxonomy): domain Bacteria; phylum Verrucomicrobiota; class Verrucomicrobiia; order Verrucomicrobiales; family Akkermansiaceae; genus Rubritalea. The sequence goes on from CAKZNV010000034.1 coordinate 1,739, forward strand.
TTCTTCCGGCTTTACCCCGCCTTCGCAGTCATCGCTATTCTGGAAATCATCCTCTACGCTTGGGGTGGTTTCATGGGCTACAGCTATAAATTCGACCAAATAACGCTAGTCCAAGTAGTCAGTAACTTCACCTGGACCGCCGAGTTCTTTAAGCAAGATTGGTTTGTCCCTGTCTTTTGGACATTAGCGATCGAAGCTCAGTTCACCTTCGTCATCCTTGTCATCTATCCACTGCTGAAACACCGCAATGAGCTGGTCAGAGTGGCCACTATTCTAGCTCTCATCATACCTACTTACTTCATTGGCAGAACGCCTACTTTCTTCACCTATTCCGCTATCTTCGCCATGGGTATCATCGTGTTCTGCAAGCACAACAAAAGCATCGATATATTCACCTACTTCGGTCTCATGTTCGTTGCTGCATTTTGCTCAGCTGAAGGCATCTCTTATTACTGGACTACACCAGCATTATTCACAGCACTCTTCATCACCTTCGTCCCTCAGCTACACGCTCGTCTCATCCCCTACTTTGGAAAGTTCGCTTATTCCTTCTTCCTCATCCACATCACATTCGGAGGCGCCGCCTTATTCCACCTCAGAGTTCTGCCAGAGCAATGGTATTTCCAGCTACTTCGTGTCTTCTTAGCCAGCGTCGTTTCATTCTTCGCAGCTTGGGTCTTCTACTACAGAGTAGAGAAGCCCTTCCACGAATACTCTCGTAGGTTCAAGGCTAAGAAATAGCGCAGCTACCTAGAACGTAAAAAGCGCAGGCTGCTACATGCAACTTGCGCTTATACGTATTAAAGTTTTTAGAATCTATTGAGAAGCTGATTAGCCTCCGATGTCAGTGCGACCAGAAAGTGATGCGCCTTCTTCCATGCTGAGCATCTTAGTTTTGATGTCTCCGTCGAGTCTTGAGTTTGGCTTAAGCTCACAACGGTCTGATGTGATAGTTCCCTCTACGTTTCCGAAGAGCTTTACTTCACCAGCGATGATATCACCTTTGATTTTAGCGTTTTCTCCGATAGTCACGTGACCACCGTCAGATCTGATTTCACCATCGATTTTACCATCGATGATCATGTCGTTTGAAAATTTGATTGAACCAGTAATTTCGATTCCACTTGCGAGAACATTTGTTGCATTTGCCATAACGTTATTATCCCTACACTCTTAAAGTATTATATCAAACTTATTTTTTAATAAAACAATGCTACTCAGCTGCAGAATTGAGCCCTTTTAATAGTTCGGCAAAGACCTGCTGAACTTCCTCGCAAGGCACTGCAAAGCTCTCTGCACGAGTGGCTCTCGCAATGTTAAGGCCTACGGCTTCACCTGCTAGATTTAGCAATGGTCCACCAGTTTGACGATAGTTCTGACCGATGTCAGTCTGAAGCACTCTTGGGAAACTATCTCTACGGTTAGAGAATTCTCCACTCATCTGATCATTTCTAGACTTAGGCTTTCTACCACCTCCAGCCTCTTCTCTCGCTTTGAGTTCCATCTCTACTTTAAGAGACTTGTCGTCACGTTTAAATTCTACCTCTACCTTATCACCAGGCTGTTTAGTTCTGATCACGTCTAGCACTGCTTTACGGTTTTTCACCTCTAGACCATCAAATTTGAAGATAATATCACCTTTCTTCAGTCCGGCTTCCTGAGCTCCTGATTTGGCGCTCACACCTTCTATCATGACACCCTCTTTGTGCTTCTTAAGCCCCACACCCATCACTACTGGCAATGCTCCATCTATCGCTCTAGCATTAGCACTGATGATGCCGATGTTTACTCTGCGGCGAGCTTTACTAGATGAGCCGTTAGTCACAACCCATGTTCCTTGTGCTATTTCACTGGATGCAGCCCACTTGATTGGCTTTAGGCCTTTAGCTTCTATTTTGATCAGAGCGAGATCCCACTCTACATCACGAGCCACTATTTTAAAATCTGTATAACGATGTTCATCCACGATGATCATGAGCTCTTTAGCCGTTTTAGCCTTGGTCTTCTCATCGTAGTTATAAAGCTCAGAATCCTTGGTAAGGATATAACCATCTGCGCTCATGATTGCTCCATAGAGGATCGGCTTTCGTCCTTCATAGATGGCGGCGCTAGAGTCCTGTAAAACTTGACGTTGAGCTTCGAACGCAGCTTCTACGCCCTTGCCACTCGTTCTTCTTTCACCTGGTAGTGACTGACTCCAAGCTGGTATTTGACTGCATGATACGAGTGCTACACTGAGCACCGATATTGCGAATCCTTTTACTTTGGGAAATTTCATCTTATTCATTGTTAGATCTGTGTTTCTATCGAGCACCAAGCTTGAGTTTGAGTTCCGTCTTCTCTTCACCACTGAGAATCTCTAATGCTAAGTCATCACCGTCAGACTTTTTCTTCATGATCATTTCCAGATCTGCCTTCTCGGTAATCTTCTTGCCATCAGCCGTTAGGATAATGTCGCCGATCTTGATTCCAGCCTTAGCTGCTGCGGCTTCTTCATCCACGTCAGTCACTTTGAGACCTTCTGCCACTTTCTCTACCGCTACTCCTATAAATGCATTGCCCATGACAGGCTTCTTCGCAAATGCGCCCTCTCCAATAAATTCATTCTTCTTCATCGCATCCCAGTGAGCGTGGAATGTGTGAGTAGGAACGTGCATATTTACATCCAGAACAGCACCGACTCGACTATGGATACCGACAAGAACTCCATTCATATCAAACAATGGACCACCTGAGTCACCACCGATTAGTTTACAGTCAGACTGAATCGTATTACTGGCTATTCGCACTAAACGACCAAGTCTCACTACACTTCCACGGTCTTTATCAAAACCACCAGAGTGACCTAGTGAAAACACCCAATCACCTAATAAAGTAGATGACTTATCGATCGTTGCGCCATCGTCTATTTTCACAAATGGATACTTTCCTTTATCTGTGATCTGCACCATGGCTGCATCTGTCTCACTGTGGAGACCTAGAGAAATTGCTTTATGCTTAGTGCCATCTTCCATCACGATTGTTAGCTCTTTCCCTACACCTGAGCTAACGTGGGCAGCTGTGAGAACTAGACCATCTTCTGAGACAATGACTCCAGTTCCTGAACCGCCACCGAGCTGGATACAGACAGTAGCTGCTCTAGCTTGTGCTAAATTCTTCTGAAGCATCTTCTGAATCGCCATCAGATCTTCAGCATCAGGAACCTTTTTATCGTTAAAATACGGTCTTTCGGCTGATGCCGTCATTGAGGACACGGCTAAAGTAACTAGACCTATAGTAGTGACTAGTAATTGCCTTCCTAAAACATTGGTATTCCTTTGCGTTCTCTTTCTCATGCCTTTTTGCTTATTATCTTTTGTTATAGCGTTCCCAACACAGTGATTCGTTCAAAACGATTCGGCAACGAGTAAATTTATTTTCTATCCAACATCATCTACTAAATAATAGGGGAGAAATTCGGCATACCAAGAAAGCCATTAAAAAAAATAGACAGCCCAATTGACCATTCTGCAGGAAACCCCATAACCTACGAAAACAGATATTCAATCGGACTGTCTTGTGCTCCCTAAGGAACAATTTGAAATTGCCACATTTTAAAAAAATGTAAAGCCCTAGAATTCATATTTTTTATAAATCCCGCAAATCTAACGCTAACATAAAATCACAAGTCACTAACCCTAAGATCGCTCCTCTGATCCGATATCGATTCATTTATTTTTTTAAATTTGATAATTTCTCCGGTAAGAGCCCCATTCTCAGCCCCTAATCGAGGTTTGATCGATCGATCTGGGTAGCTAAGAGGTCTGCTTTTTCGAATAATCAGCCAGATTGCCCATAAAACGCAAATAGCTACAAAAGCGATCAACGATGGTAAAACCCAAGCCCCTACTGACAAGAGACTCTCCTTCCAGCTATCTACCCTTTGCTTAATACCATCTGGAGCTTTAGAATCTCTCCCACTAGCTACTCCTGCCTCATCCTTTTGGCCATCAGTGATTCCAGAACTCGAACCTGTAGACGGCTTTACCTTATATTCTTTTTCAATCCAATATAGCCGCTTAGAAACTTCTTCAGCACAGACTATCAGTTGTTCATCAGTCTCACCATATTCATTAGCCTTGCGGCCACTTTTAGAAAACAACTCACGTATTTCGAGCTGACTCACCTCACCAACTTCCCCCAGACTCACATAGCCAGTAGCATTTAAAGGATGATCCAGATAGTAGACAAGCAGAACACCCTTCTTTCTTTTCCATACACGCTCATAGAGCGATGGTATCGTCATCACAAAACTCTGTTCACTCCCACAAACCAACACACGTAGTGGCAAATTCGATAGTTTAGCATGGCGCTCTATGATTTTCTGTAGAGCTGCTTGAGTTTCACTTGTGAGGTAAGCTTGAGGATCAATTACTGCACCTGAGAAATGCTTCTCCTTTATAAATTTCTCTAGAAAGTTATTATCGATTTTTTCTACCTGAAATCCTTCTGCTAAATACTCTTCTAGCTCCAGCCAGCTCATCATCCAGCCTGGAGTCCACAGCCTCTCAGACTCTTCTAGCTGAATATGGCCACGCACTAAATCAGCTTTAGTATCAAAGCTCAGCAACATCGAAACAGCGACAATTAAGCAAGTGATAAATCTCATTTCCCTGCTCCTTTCATAGCTTTAGCGAGAGCCTTTTCTCCTCTAATTGAACGCTTCCAAACTTTCTCCAAATACCGCTTCAGTGATTGCAGTATTTGCTCACAACCTCTGACATACTCCCCCTCTAATAAGCTAGCGTGACCAGCGGTGAGAACATCGAAACTCTCCCCTTCTCGCACCAGCCCATCCATCAGATAACCATAGCACAGACAAGCAGACCTCCGCTTCACATCGATGATGATCACCACTCTACCTTCGCCACATCGATCACCAGAGGTCCTTCGGAATTCTCCTTCATTGAGCAGCCACATGCCAAAGCTCTCCAAAGTGACTCCATCATCCAGCGCCACCATTGAGATAGCCACACTGATATTACTAAAACGTTTCTCGCATTTCTCCACACTATCCATCACCTGCTTGCGCATCCCGCTACGCAGCACACCAGCTAGATCATGCACACCTCCATGCACCACCTTACTCAGATTACTAAATTTCTGCTTCAGAACATCAAATGTCACCCCACAATGAGGACACTCTTCTGCTCCGGCATGGATTCTCTGTAAACACTCTGGGCATCTCATCTCTGCACTATACAAACATCATCAACTAGGCTTGGTAAATACTAAACCTCCTAATCCGTTAAAATCTCTATGGACAAGCAAATTTTCTCCATTCATAGTAACAACATGCCACAACAACCACCTAACTACGCCATCGCACGCATTGATCTACCAGATCAACGCACTCACGGCTGGCAGGTGAGGCTTCAGAGACGAGGTATAAAATACGCTAAGTTTTTCTCTGATAGTAGCTTTGAAGGCAGACCAGAAAAATCACTCTGCGCAGCTCGCGACTGGCGAGACGAGCTACTATCCCAACTAGAAAACATGGATCAGACCCGCATCTGCCAACGCTCTAACAGAAACAGCTCTGGTGTCGTAGGTGTATCCAGAGTCTCAGTAGTAAGCTCGAATGGCAGCACCTATCATTTCTGGCAGGCAACATGGTCTCCCAAGACAGGTAAACGTAAATGTCTGAAGTTTTCTATCAAACGTTACGGCGACAGCCAAGCATTCGAGTTAGCTGTCCAAGCACGCATAGAAGCTATCAATTCTGACAACTTAAAATAGGAAATTCACCTCTCCGATATAAACTTGTCTCAAATCTGCACAATTAATCAGAATCACCTTGAACAAAGTCATAATCTCCACAAACTAACTCAAGAAACCTCCGACAGGTAGCACCAACAAGCACCATGAAAACTCTACTCAGCCTCTTCTTACTCACTTTTTGCCTTTCAGGCATGCAACAAGCTAGCGCCAGCGAACACGTGATCCTCTCAGGTGGCCCAGCTCTGCGACAGTGGGAAAACCTACGTGTAGAAAGAGACCGTCACGACCGATGGTGGGCCAATTTCATCCGTGCAGCCACAATGAGAATGGACAACCTCAAAGCAGCATACCCTAACGCTAAGCTCACTTGGTTAGTTTACCGTAATGGCTACGCCAAGCGTTCACGTGAAGACGGCAAGCCCTACCTCACCTGGATCCAAGAGCAGGCTACAAAACGCGGCGCTAAAATTGTCTGGGTCTCAGGCTCTAACTCTATCGTCTCAGCTATCAACAGCCGAAACAACATTACTACCTTCGACTACTTCGGCCACTCTAACAAACACGCATTTCTCCTAGACTACTCTAGCGACATCATGGGAGCATCATCCGCTTGGCTCCATGAGAAAGAACTAGGTCGACTCAGACGCGGCGCCTTCTCAGCCAAAGCAATCTGCAAATCTTGGGGCTGTCACTCGGGTGAATCCATGAACCTATTTTGGAAAAGAGCCACTGGAAAAGAACTCATCGGAGCTCGTGGCAAGACCGACTACTCAGCACTCTCTGATGGCAAAATGCCATCAATCAACGGATCTTGGGTCTACAAAGCTTACTAATAAATTTAAAAACTACAAACGCATGAAATACGAACAACTAAAAGAACTCTTCGACTTACCACTCTTCGACCTCATTAAGAAAGCACGTGAAACTCATGATGCTAACTGGGCTGACAACGAAATCCAACTCTGCACACTCCTCTCTATCAAGACTGGTGGATGTTCAGAAGACTGCTCATACTGCGCTCAGTCATCACGTCACAACTCTGGTATTCAAGTCGAGCGCCTCATGGAGAAAGAAGAAATTCTCAAGCGTGCACAAATCGCTAAAGACTCAGGCTCTACTCGTTTCTGCATGGGTGCAGCATGGAGAGGTGTGCGTAAAGGCACTAAGAGATTTGACCAAGTCATCGACACTATCGAAGACGTTTCTAAACTAGGAATGGAAGTCTGTGTCACACTCGGTGAGCTAGGCCCAGAGGAAGCTGTGCAGCTAAAAGAAGCTGGAGTAACAGCTTACAACCACAACCTCGATACCTCACGTGAGCACTACCCTAACATCGTCACCACTCACACTTACGATGACCGCCTCAACACCATCCGCAATGCGCAGGATGCAGGCATGTCTATCTGCTGCGGCGGAATTCTAGGACTAGGAGAAACTAATGATGATCGCCTTAAGCTCATCGAAGTCATATCTGAATTCAACCCACAGCCAGAATCTGTGCCTATCAACTCCCTCATGCCAATGCCGGGAACACCACTCGAAGGCTCAGACCCAGTCACAATCTTCGACGTAGTCAGAATGATTGCCATCGCACGTATCGCTGTGCCTAAAGCAAAAGTGCGCCTCTCAGCAGGACGCACCCAGATTTCTGCCGAAGGCCAAGCTCTCTGCTTCTATGCAGGAGCTAACTCTATCTTCTACGGAGACAAGCTACTCACAGCATCAAATCCATCAGTGCAAAAAGATCTCGATCTCATTGCTCAACTAGGACTCTCAGCCAAACAGCCAAATCCAAACATGGCAGCACCTGAGAAAGTATGTGACAAGCCAGCATCTCCATGTTGCGCAGCTGAGTAATATTACTCAATCATTACGATAATGCCCCAGGCAGCCACATCAGCATCCATACTAGGACTCTCCATCCTCAGCGGACTCGGTAACAATGCTACCGAGCACGCTACTAGAATGGAAGCCGGCGAAACTGGTCTACGTCCGCTAGACCAGCTATTAGGCTCTGAGGTAGAATGTGGAAACCTCCAAGCAGGCTGGATTCAAGATCGCTCACTCTTGCTGTCACGCAAGTGGGCTCCCGCATCGACCCTAGCACTTCACTGTGCACTAGAAGCAGTAGAAGATGCGAATCTCACTCCATCAGATCTCAAGCATGCAGCCATCATCGCAGGCTCATCTCGTGGAAACGCCTATCTAACAAACTGGCCTAACAGAAGACCGTTCAAGCTCATGGCGGCATCCAACTCGATGCACGGAGAAATCGCTTCTGCAGTCTCTATCGAACTCGGCATCACTGGCCCATGGCAAACTATTGCCAGCGGTTGTGCAGCCTCACTCGATGCAGTCGGCTACGCCAAAATGCTACTCGACGCAGGCATCGTAAAGTTCGCTATTGTCCTCGGTATAGAGCTTCCACTCGTCCCAGAAATTATCCAGCATTACCAACACACTGGAGTTCTAACAACGAATGGAATCAACGACCCCTACCACCCAGAAACCTCAGGGTTTTCACCAGGAGAAGCTGGAACCACACTAGTCCTCACCTCAGAAGACGTCTCTAACACACCTAAGATCACAGGTTATTGGTGTAACTCAGACGCAGATTCCCCGATAGGTATGCCGAGCGATGGAAGAGGCCTGCGCCAATGTCTCAAACAAGCAGTCGCAGCACTTCCTGACAAAACAATCACCGCCATTTGCCCACACGCATCTGGCACTCTCTTGCATGCTAAAGCTGAACAATCTGCCCTAATTGATTCCATCAATCCAAGCAGTGAAATCAGCCTGCATCCACTCAAGCCATTCACTGGTCACTCAGTAGGCGCAAGCGGAGCACTAGACACCTCCATCCTAGCTCACTACTTACGTCAGAATAAACTCCCACCAAACCTTCCAAACCTAACCGCTCCCCCATCCCCCTTCACTCTACCAGTGAAACCAGCAGAGTTCAAAAACTCCACCCTACTAAAAATAGCAGTAGGCATGGGCGGCCATAACTCGATTATCTCGATGGAGAATTAAGTAAATCCTAGTGGTTTAACTTATTGGAAATCCAATCCTTCATTTCAGCGGTTGGATTTGAGGCAATAGCGTCAAATGGAACATTACATCCAAAACACTCACTGTGAGTTATTTTATAAATACGACTGGAAATCATTCGCTCCGATGTCTCATTTTCTGGCTCATTTAACTTAACAAGAATATGCTCATCACCACCACGAAAACCTTCTAAACCATGATTAATGTTTTGCCCGATCAGAGAGCTTGGATCTATTAGATACTTGGACGCTAAACTTGTGAGAACGTCACTGTAACTTTTTCTAGCTTCCTGCCAACTGACTTCTCGGCACTCTTGTGAAACGCTTCCCAGCTCCCCAAGGATTTCTTCCAAGACATAGCCGGTGGAGCAGGGATCTTCTGCTCCTGCTTTTTTTGAATGCTTGTATCCTTCTTCTTCATCGATACCTCTAGATACCATCACATATCATTTTGTCAAGCTTACGAAAACCACGCCCCCCCCCTCTTCTGAAGGAAGAAAACAACCAAAGCATGGGGTTTTAACCCCATGTATTATATAAAGAAACACTCTAGTGTTGAAGACACGGCAGAGATTTTGAAAGTAGATCAAACAAGCCTAGTCCATTCTTCCTTCTCTAACAGATCATCAAATCCCAATCCAGTTCCGTGTTCTGCGTTCAGTGATGACCACTTAGTTGCAATCTTACCAAGATGGTTTGCATAGGCATTATCCAAGAATAATCCATGCGTCATAAGCCCTGCTCTTTTATTGATCAGCCCAAGATACTTTTCATTCATTAGACCAGCAGAGTATGCAGCATAGCATTGACCGATTGGATGATCCATATAGCTTGTTACCACTACACGGCGGCCTGCTCTTTGGGCTGCGCCACAGATTTTATCTGTATGGTTGATCGCTGGCTTAACCACTGCGAAATCATACTCACCTCCTGCACCTGCGACTCCTCTATCAACCGCAGTCTTGAGACCATAAGTATCTCTCATCCTTTCCCAAAGAGGCTCACCTAGTGGAAGTGGATCTTCTATAAAATCAATATGTTTACGAGCGCCTTCGCCGATCTCCTTGATGAAAAACTCCATCTGACCAGCTCCTAAAATAGCATGAAAATCGAGCCTCAACCTCAACTCTGGATAAGCAGCATTTATCTCCTTTACCACAGCGATATCGTCGTTGACATCTCTACCCATCTTTATTTTCACAGCATCGAATCCAGCCGCGACAGCTTCCTCCACTCCGATCATCCCACGAACGATTGTAGCATGACTGTCTGGCACCTCTAGACCAGTGAATAAATTTACTCCAGCAGCTCTAGCTTTTCGATCCACTTTAGCACAATGCACTGCACACTTTACTTGTCTCGAAAGTTCACCATTCTCTAACTCTAACAGGAGTTGATCTAGGTTCGAATCTCCGAGCTCCACCCATGGATGCAGACTTCCGAAACCACTTACTCCATCTATCTCTATACGGATCAGAGCTCCTTCATGTGTCGTAGAATGTGATCGGCTATTCAGCCCTTGAGCACTGTGAATCTCATACCTACTAACATAAATTTTTTTACCCATGCTGGCTAAACTAAAGACTAGAACAGATGCAGTCAATCAGTGAATGAACCTTTTAGAAGATACTAGAACCATCGACTCTAAACTTATGCCTCAAATTCACGCATATCTTCCACCGTGTCTCTTTCATCTACGATCTCACCAGTCAGTTCTTCGATGATATCCTCCAGAGTAATCACTCCAGCCACCCCACCAAAATCATCTCTAACAATAGCTAGATGCTGACGGCTTTTCTGGAAAATAGGCAGAATATCATCCGCCTTCTGATTCTCATTCACCTCGATAGGAGTGTAACCATGCATCCGCACAGTATCGTCGCCCTGCCCCTTCACCATCGCTACTAGAACATCTGAACGTAGAACTACACCTACGATTTCATCACGAGAATCTCCAATCACAACAATCCTGCTGTGCTGGGAAGTGATCACTTCATCGATCACATGTTTGATCAGCAGAGCTCCCTCAATACAAGTCAGAGAAACTCTCGGAGTCATTAGATCACTAGCACTTCTATCGTTCAGCTGGAAGACTCCGTGTAGCATCTCTAGCTCATCAGCCTCGATTACGCCCTCTTCCTCACCGAGCTGCGCCATGAAGCGAATCTCCTTTTCATCCGTGCTAAGCAGTTGCTGTTGTCCCTTAGTGAACGGACTAGTCAAAAATTCTACTAACCATATTACCGGCATAACCAACTTAGTCAAAAACAACACTGGCTTAGACATCAATAAAGCCACTTTAACAGAATATCTCTCACCAACTGTCTTAGGTATAATTTCAGCAAAGATAATCACAGCAAAGGTAAGAACTCCAGAAAAGATACCTAGCCACTCACTACCAAAAACATCCACAGCCATCCTACCGACCACGATACTACCCACAATATTCGCAATATTATTCAAAATAACAATCATCGCAATAGGACGATTCATCTTCTCACGAATCTTTAATAAAGATCGAGAGCCACGCACTCCCTCTTCCGCCATCTGGCGCACCTTCATGATAGGCACTGAGAACAACGCAGCTTCCGTCCCCGAGCAAAGTGCTGATATAAATACCACTAGAAAAACCGCGATTAATAATGTCGTCATAGATGTCTTTAGCGTTATTGATCTTCACGCTATTTCGACTATTTAAGCCAATTCTCAGAGCCAGTCAACTTATTACGCATCTGAAAGCTATTCCTTCTAAGACAATTACAGTTTGATCGTGTTTCCATAGCCTAAATCATCACGTTTCGACTCTAAAGAACCATCACCTCCATGAACCCAGTGACTCAGCCAACACTGAAGTTTATCAGCGGTTTCTCTAGTGACAAAATAACAAAGTCGCTTTTTCTTAGCTCCTAATAATCTAACTTCATAACGTGGCACATCATTGACGTGGCCACTCCTTTTGATTTTCACCCCCTTAAATGAAGACCTCGCATAACGCTCGGTTTTGAGAATTTCATGAGATTTCATCTTGTTCCAGATCAACTCGGATTCTCTAAACTCAAAAATACTATTGGTCCCCCAAATCTTGATAGAAACCACCAGAAAAACAATTCCTACCAGACATGCAATACAACCAACGATAAATCCCACCACACTAAACAACCCAACAATAATACTAAATACACCTCCTGAGAACTCGACATCGGTCAAATCACCAATTCCTGTAACCAGAAAAATACTACCAACAACTAATGTCGAAACTGATACTAAGAGAGCGTATTTAGCCATCCTATCACTTACCTCTACGTTGAAACCCGAGCCATTTTCTAGTCTTCTTACACTCAGCCCCTTTTCTGAAAATTCTTCCAGCTCTTCTTCATTTACGCTAACGCTATTCAGATCGTTAGCACTTGCTTGAAGCATCACATTGTTGACCTTACACGCTTTACTTAGTTCACTCACCATCCACGACTTTTCATCATCTGATAGCGTCGTCCCAAATTTCAGGTCCTTCCCTTCTTTAGCCTTAATCTCCACTCGGTAAACAGGCTCATCATCTTGAGAGTAGGCTTTATCCATCTCTACTCGCTTGATGTTATCTAGAGCCAGCCCCTTATCCCTACTCCTACCGAACAAATGCTGTCTCACAATAATAGATCGATTATTTTTAATCACAGTCGTTGAGCCAAACGTCCCACGAATAGCTACATAAAGCACCCCTAGCCCCACCGCCCAGAATGGAACAAGAAACAGCAAAAACCATGGACCAACTGGGCCACCATCAGACTCCACACTACCAAACAAAAATGCAAACGTCCCTGCTCCCGTGATCGCTATCCAGAAAACAGAGAAAAACCAAAAAAAGTTTAATCGCTTTGTTGCCGGAATTTCCCAGGTCTGACCGCTCGCATTCATGCCCAGCTTGATTTTAGAATTTGCAGGCTTATCCACTACCACACGTTCACGTTTATCGATTCTAAATAAATCGGTGATCAATCCATCCCAGCCACATTTAACACAACTAGTCTCCGCATCCATCCCCTCCTCTGGCATCTGGAATGGTAATTCTATCTTTCCTCCACAACTCGGACAAGTAGGTCCTTTTTTGCGAGCAATAGCGTAAGCCTTCTTTAGTGCGTAGTTTTTAAGTGTATCAAGCATCGTTTTTTATAGTTCATTTCTAACGTATTTTGAAACTCCGTGTCTATTACTATTAACCTATCGATTTTACAGACAGTTTACATAAAACTGCTGCTCTGTGTGATATAAAGCTTATAACGTGTCTTTCAAACCTACATTCATCCACAACCAAATGTTGACTAAACTAGAGTCAGCCCTCTTCTGGTGCATACTCTACCTAGGCACAGCGGTCATCTTCTGGAATAGCCTCGACTACTTCCTCCCTAACACAATGCACATGTTCCTCTTCGAGAGAATGGAACTCACCATGCAGGACTGGTGGAAATACACACTCTACGCACATGTCATTGGCGGACTCACCTGCCTCATTGCCAGCCTACTTCAGTATTCTAAACTCTTACTGAAGCGAGCACCCAAGATTCACAAATATCTCGGCCACATCTATGCACTCAGCATTCTCACTCTCGTCTTCCCAACAGGTGTAGCACTCAGCTTCGTAGCAAAAGGCGGCACATCTGGCACAGTCGGATTCCTATTCCTCTCAGTCGCTACCTTAGTCACACTCTTGCTGGGAATGATTGCCATCTTCAAGCGCAACATCAAATCCCACCAAGCCTGGATCACCCGCTCCTTCGCCCTCATCACCACTGCCATCACATTCAGAAGCCTCCAGCTCATGATCGCTCAGACCGACATTTCCCCTGAGACAAATTACCAACTCTCACTCTGGCTCAGCATCGCTATCAACCTCAGCCTCGCTGAATATTACCTCTACAAGCAGAACAACCGAAACCATAAATCCAAACAAAAATAATACCATGAAACCAAAAAAACAATTCCTACTCAACTCAATCATCGTGACCGCTACGGTAGCCTTCACTGGTATCGCTCTATGTCATGAAAAGATCATCGTCATTCCTAAACAAGAGACTAAACCTACCACTAAAAAAGAAGTCGCCGTTGATCCAGCAGTAACCATGATCAATACCGAAGTCCTTGTTCCAGTCAGACACCAAGAACTTAGACGAAATGGATTCTCTAGATCTAGGCCGACACGAGCTAACCGATACGAACTTGCAGAAACAAGCTCTGACCTAGAAGAAGGCGCCAGATACTTCGACATCCTAGTCACTGCGTATAATCCAAGAAAAATTAGAATCCAGAAGCAGAAGAAAACAACTTCTAACGCTCCTAAGAAAATAGCTGATCCAAAACCAAAAATTTACCTCAAGCTAAAATACCTCACCGCATCGAACCAACTCCTCATCAAGCAAGGCGAAGACTGGGTAGAAAGAAAAGATCACAAATACCTCAAACTCATCCCAAAGGTAGTCACCAAGAAGTAACCCCGACCACACAGTCACAAGTTTCACCAAGCGCTTCATCCCAACAATGAAGCGCTTTTCTGTGCCCCCAACACACACCTGCCCAAACTAGCCACATTGTCACACCCAACCGCGTCAACATGTCCCAACCCATCCCTAAAACCTAACACCTAAAAACCTAACACCCTAATCCTAAGAGGACAAACCAACATGGCACACAACCTGCAATATGAATGGCACAGATAAATTTCAGAACGAAAATCTCTACAACATAACAAACAACACATTAAAAAATTATGGCTAAAATATTAGGAATCGACCTCGGAACTACTAACTCATGTATGGCTGTCATGGACGGCGGCGAAGCTACAGTTCTCGAAAACTCAGAAGGCGCACGCACTACTCCATCAGTAGTAGCATTCACTAAATCAGGTGAGCGTCTCGTAGGACAATCTGCAAAGCGTCAGGCTGTCACTAACCCAACTAACACAATTTTCTCAGCAAAAAGACTCATCGGACGCAAGTTCGACGAACTCACTGCTGACGACAAGCGTCTCCCTTACGAAATCGTAAAGGCTGACAACGGCGATGCACACATTCAGGTGGACGTAGCTGGTGAGAAGAAAACATACTCACCACAGGAAATCGCAGCAATGGTTCTCGGCAAGCTTAAAGCAGACGCAGAGACTAAGCTCGGAGAAACTATCTCAGAAGCAGTAATCACTGTTCCTGCTTACTTCAACGACTCACAGCGTAACGCTACTAAAGCAGCTGGTGAGATCGCTGGACTTAAAGTTCGTCGTATCATCAACGAGCCTACAGCAGCAGCACTCGCATACGGACTCGATAAGAAGTCTGACGAAAAGATCGCCGTTTATGACCTCGGTGGTGGAACATTCGATATCTCAGTGCTAGAAATCGGTGACGGTGTCTTCGAAGTTCTTGCAACTGACGGTGACACACAACTAGGTGGTGACGACTGGGACAACGCTCTCATCGACTTCATCGTAGACGAGTTCAAGAAGCAAGAAGACATGGACCTCAGCAAGCAAGCTGACGCACTCCAGCGCATTAAGGAAGAAGCAGAGAAAGCAAAAATCGCTCTCTCATCTTCTCAGTCATACGACATCTCACTCCCATTCATCACCATGAATGAGACAGGTCCTAAGCACATCCAAATCACACTCACTCGCTCTAAGCTTGAGTCACTCACTGACAAACTTTTCGCACGCACTAAGCAGCCAGTCATCGACTGTCTCAGAGAAGCAGGCGTAAGCGCATCAGAAATCAACGAGCTAGTGCTCGTAGGTGGAATGACACGTATGCCTAAAGTAGTGGAAACTGCTAAAGAGCTAGCTGGCAAGACACCTAACCAAGGTGTAAACCCAGACGAAGTAGTAGCACTCGGTGCAGGTATCCAGGGCGGAGTTCTAGCAGGAGACGTCACAGACGTTCTACTACTCGACGTAGCTCCACTCTCACTCTCTATCGAGACAATGGGTAGCGTAGCAACAGCAATGATCGAGCGTAACACCACTATCCCAGCGAAGAAGTCACAGACATTCTCAACAGCTGTAGATAGCCAGCCAGCTGTGGACATCCGCATCTGTCAGGGTGAGCGCAAGATGTTCGAAGACAACAAGATCCTCGGAAACTTCCGCCTAGACGGCATCGAGCCAGCACGCAGAGGTGAGCCACAGATCGAAGTCACATTCGATATCGATGCTAACGGAATCCTCCACGTATCAGCTAAAGACAAGAACTCAGGTAAAGAGCAGAAAATCTCTATCGAAGGCTCAAGCGGACTCTCTGACGAAGAAGTAGAGAAAGCTAAGCGTGACGCTGAAGAACATGCTGAAGAAGATGCAAAGCGTGCAGAAGCAGTCACCACTAAAAACGAAGCTGAAGGCATGGTAAACCAACTTGAGAAGCAAATGGAAGAAATGGGCGACCAAGCTCCAGAAGACCTCAAGCTCGAAATGCAAGGCAAGATCGACGCTGTCAAGGAAGCTCTCAAAGCAGACGACCTCGACCAGATCAAAGCAGCTAAAGAAGATCTAGAAGCAATGCTCCAACAGTTCCAGCAGGCAGCTCAAGCAGCTGGCGCAGGAGCAGGCGGCGGAATGCCAGACATGTCAGGCATGGGCGGCGCACCAGAAGCAGAAGACGAAGCTCCTAAAGAGCCTAAGCAAGCTAAAGGTAAAGTAGTAGACGCTGAAGTAGTAGATGCTGACTAGTGCAGTATAGACGAACGAGGGTGGCTCAACGGTTTTTATGCCTGCGGCATGTCATCGGTTTACTAGTCAGGAGTCATTGGTCCAGCACGATGAAACTTCGCAGCGAAGAATCTGACAAATGACAAATGACCAATCAACCTCTGACGTGAGCTTGCTCACACAAATGGTCTAGTCACCCTAGCTCGTCTCCACACCAACAAAAAATATGTCTCACCTTTCAATTAACGACCTAGAAATCTATCGCGATGCGATGGAGTTTGGGGAAACCATGTGGTCGTTAGTTGAAGATTGGGACTATTTTGCTAAGGATACCGTTGGCAAGCAACTTGTGAGATGCGCTGACTCTATTGCTGCTAATATTTCTGAAGGTCATGGCAGATTCCATTTTAAGGAAAATAAGCAGTTCTGTTATTACGCCAGAGGTAGCCTGCAAGAGACTCAAACATTTATAGAAAAGGCATCCAGACGAGAATTAATCAGCACTGAAGAAGGAAGAGTATTCTACAAACAACTAGAGCAACTCAAAACACGTTTAAACGCATACATTAACTCAATAGGAAACAAATAATCAGTATAGACGAACGAGGGAGGCTCAACGGTTTTTATGCCTGCGGCATGTCATCGGTTTACTAGTCAGATGTCATTAGTCCAGCACGATGCGTAGCACGATGAAGCTCCACTAACGTGCGTCAGCCAGCGAAGAATCTGACAAATGACCAATGACCAATCAACCTCTGACGTGAGTTTGCTCACAAAAACGCTCTAACCACCCTAGCTCGTCTACACACCCACTTTTACAATACATCAACCAACTAAACACAAACAATTATGATAACACCACTAGGACAAAGAGTTCTCCTCAAGAGAATCGAAGCAGAAGAAATCAGTGCAGGCGGAATCGTTCTTCCTGATTCAGCTCAGGAGAAGCCACACGAGGCAATCGTAGTAGCTCTCGGAACAGGCGGAAAGAACGAAGACGGCTCAGCATTTGAGTTCTCAGTAAAAGTAAACGACAAGGTGCTCATCGCTAAATACGGCGGCACAGACGTGAAGATCAACGGTGAAGAGCACCTCCTCATGTCAGAGTCAGATATCCTCGGCATCGTAGGATAATTTCAAATCACAAATATCAAATTTCAAATCAACCATCATGGCTAAACAACTAAAATTCGACGAAAAGGCACGCCAATCACTCCTCCGTGGAGTAGAGCAGCTTGCAGCAGCAGTTAAGGCAACACTAGGACCTGCAGGTCGTAATGTCATCCTCGACAAGAAATTCGGCTCACCTACTATCACTAAAGACGGTGTATCAGTAGCGAAAGAGATCGAGCTAGAAGACCCATACGAAAACATGGGCGCACAGCTCATCCGTGAAGTTTCTTCTAAGACATCAGACGTAGCCGGTGACGGAACAACTACAGCCACAGTCCTCGCAGAAGCTATCTACAAAGAAGGTCTCCGCAACGTAACTGCTGGAGCTAACCCTATCTCACTTCAGCGTGGTATCCTCAAAGGTGCTCAAGCTATCGTAGAGCAACTTGCAGTAATTTCTAAGCCAGTCTCAGAGACTAAGGAAATCGCTCAGGTGGCAACAGTGTCAGCTAACTGGGACGCAGAGATCGGTAACATCATCGCAGAAGCAATGGACAAAGTCGGCAAAGACGGAACCATCACTGTAGAAGAAGCTAAAGGCATCGAGACTACTCTCGACGTAGTAGAAGGAATGCAGTTCGACAAGGGCTACCTTTCTCCTTACTTCGTAACAGATGCAGAGGCAATGAACTGCTCACTAGACAACGCACTCATCCTCATCCACGAAAAGAAAATTTCTAACCTCAAGGACATCCTCCCTGTGCTAGAAAAGACTGCCAAGACTGGCCGTCCACTCCTTCTCATCGCAGAAGACATCGACGGTGAAGCTCTCACAGCTCTCGTTATCAACAAGCTCAAGGGCGTCCTCAATGTAGCAGCTGTTAAAGCTCCTGGATTCGGTGATCGTCGTAAAGCAATGATGGAAGACCTCGCTATCCTAACAGGTGGTAAGTGCATCACAGAAGACCTCGGCCTCAAGCTCGAAGACCTCGAGATCGAAGACCTCGGATCAGCTAAGCGTGTTGTCATCACTAAGGACGACACAACCATCGTTGAAGGTGAAGGCGGATCAGAAGCAATCACTGGCCGCGTAGGTCAGATTCGTCGCCAAATCGCTGAAACTTCATCAGACTACGATCAAGAGAAGCTCCAAGAGCGTCTTGCTAAGCTCGCTGGTGGTGTTGCAGTGATCAACGTAGGTGCAGCTACTGAAACAGAAATGAAAGAGAAGAAGATGCGTGTTGAAGATGCGCTTCACGCTACTCGTGCAGCTGTTGAAGAAGGAATCGTTCCTGGAGGTGGCACAGCTCTCATCCGTGCATTCGTTAAGTGCACAGAAGCAGGCTGCTGTGATCTCGCATCAAATGATGACGAACTAACAGGAATGGGAATCGTATCACGTGCGATCGAAGCTCCACTTCGTCAGCTAGCTACTAACGCAGGACGCGAAGGCGCTCTCATCGTTGACAAAGTAAAAGACGCAACTGGAAACGTAGGCTACAACGTTGCCACTGACACTTACGAAGATCTCATCGAAGCAGGTGTAGTTGACCCAACTAAAGTAACTCGTTCAGCACTCCAGCACGCAGCATCTATCGCAGGTCTACTTCTTACAACTGAGTGTCTCATCACAGACATCCCAGAGCCAGAAGCAGCAGCAGCAGGCGGTGGACATGACCACGGAATGGGTGGCATGGGCGGAATGATGTAAGTCACCGTAGGTGACGTCATTGGACAATGGTCAATAGTCATTGGTCCAGCATGATGAAACCTAGCTAACGTAACAAAATCTCAAAGCCGATCGTGAAAGCGATCGGCTTTTTTGTTCTAATAAAAGTATCATTTCTATCGTCTATCCTACATAGACACATGAAAATCAAGTTACTTACAGATAACAAATTCTGGTGCTATTTAGCGCTCAGCTTAGTATCGCTCTATGCTTTGATCTGGGGGATTGGTTATTATCGTGTCTATTCCATTGTAGAAAATCTAAAAGCCGAGAATCAAATCAAAGGTGATAGAATAGAACATTGTTATAAATCTCTCAAGGAGGGAGACAAGGTGCAAAAACTAGATCCTATTCTAGATATAGGTCAAACTGTTGTTGATGGCAAATTATCCAAATACTATTTCTTTTATAACCTCGCAATTCAAGAGACGAGTAGTGTGACAAACAGAATGCCTAAGAGCTTTAAAATAGAAGCAAGAAATGGGATAATCTATAGTCTACATGCTCAGCGAGGAGCCATAACTCACGGAGATCGTTTTACCAGCCACTGGAAATTTTACCCATTAGTCTGCTTCTTCGGGCTAGAGACTTTCGAAACCTACGAGCGTAAGTGAAAGCTCCTCACATTGGCTGAAGGCCAATCTCATACCAGCATAGGGAAAGGCAACGCCGCATCCCTATAGTCATCCCGCCTCAACCGCCGTTGGCTGAAGGCCAACCTTAGCGCTCACAATCTCCCTTCCCCCTCAAATCTCAATCCCAAACATAACGCTCGTCATACTCGATCCCGTATTTCTTAAGAAACATCCTAAACTCTTCCTGAAAGCTCATCGTCTCATGGTGTTCTTTTTGACCATCTATGTATTTCATCAGAGCATCTAAGTGTGATGCAGAGACTGAAAACGCTCCATAGCCACCTTGCCATGAAAATGATGTATACCGTTCCCCTTTCGTGCGAATCCATTTCGTAGATGTGCGCTTAATATGTCCCATGAAATCACTGAGATTGGCTGTTCTAGGTTGTCGCACTGCTAGATGAACATGATCTTCAACTCCACCAACTCGGTAACATTCCCAATCTAACTCACGTGAACAGCTAGCCAAATAACCATGTAGTTCATTAATGATATTAGTATCTAGAAATTGCTCTCGGTGTTTGGTGCTGAAAACGATGTGGAGAACTGCTTTCGATAAGGATTGAGGCATGTCTGGTATTATAACATTGCCTACCCTTCTTTGGAATATCTAAAGTTGTTAGAGGGCTAAGGTTGGCCTTCAGCCAACGAATACATGTTGGTTAATTACGTAGGGATGCGGCGATGCCTTTCCCTACGCTGATATGAGATTGGCCTTCAGCCAATAAAGCTACTATTTCTCTAGCGTCTTAAGAAACTTAGTAACTGTGTTCCATTCTTCTCGCGTCAGGAGCTGTCCGCCTTTTAGATTTTTCAGGGATTCTATCTGGTTTAGTCGGTGGTCAGTAGGCTCTAGACTTGCTACAGCAGTATATTTTTCCACCAACTGATTGAGAGCCTCGACTTTAGGATAATTTCTCTTCTTAGCTAAGACAGCAACTTGTCTCCATAGAAGAATATATAAACTCTTGTTCGCTAACATGCTCGCTACTCTCGCATCTATTATCGCCAGCTCCTGCTTCCATAGTTCTAGTTGCTTTGGCTCTAGAACAGCCTCGTCTACCAACTGCTGCATCACGCCAATATCTAGATCACCCATTCTACTAACTGCGGTCTCCCACAATGGATGTTTGGTATCGATAACGATTTCTAGCAAAGTCATGATCACTCCCAGTCTATCTCCACTGGAATAAGCCAATAGAGCAGCTTCGCGCAATGCCTGACCACTCGATTCATCCATCGCAATCATCTTAAGCTTGGTGACAGGTAATTCGGTAAAAGTAAGGTTATACGTGTAAGCTAAAGCGACATGATGTTGTAGTTCTTTTCTACCATGAACTAGGTAATACTCCATCGCTTCAATCACCCCCTCTTGATCCCAAAGTTGATTCGTCACCACTGCATCCACGGCCCTCTTCAGTTTAGAAATGTTTGGCTCTGCCTGCTTATCTATTTTTAAATCCGCCACTAGATCTTTTAACTTCAGCGGTGGTAAAGCATCACCGACCTCCCCGATCTTGGCACCTTTTTCCTTCGCCTGATTAAAATATCCTTCAAGTATAGGAAACTGACTCCCCAGCACCTTGTCCGAATGCAACTTATCCCAAGCCATAACCTGACCGACCACTGCGGGATTTGTCAAATAAGCCACCCCCTGCGGCATACTATGACCAGCCTTACGCCTAGTCGCTAGTGCCGCCACTCTGATCCACTGTGGAGCACGCTCTACAAACAAAGTATTCGCTGCTGCATAAAACATAATCCCATTAGGATCATAAATAGCGACTTGCTCAATAAAGGCATAGTCTTTCTGCTCCGCTAACCACACAACAGCTCCCGCTCTCTTATCCGCAGGCATTTTATCATAAATCTCCCACTTTTGATCTAGTGTCAGCTTCACCCAATCACCTGCTGGCAATAGCTCAACCGCTGCGACTACCTCAGCGTCATTCACCATGAAAAAGTCAGCCGATAGAGCTTCATCAACATGACCTAACAGCTGCATCGAGGAAACTTTAGCACCTTCTTTAGTGATCGTAATTTCTGCTCTCAGCCTAGCCTCACCTCTGACAACAATATCTGCGACATAGATGCCTTCACCTAAACCATCCAGCTTCATGTGCGTCTCATCAAGATATAGACGCTTAGTAAATGCCATAAAATCAATCGTCCCATCACTCTTCAGTCTACGCTGCGGCCACCTGCTCTTCACCAGATTGCCCAATGAACTTCTACGAACCACTCTATTTTCTTCATCCTTTAGTTCTAAAAATGCCGCATCCTTCAGCTTCATCAAATACTCTAACTCAAATGCAGTGTGTCTATTTCTCCCTGAGCGCTCAGTCCACCCCTGCAAAGAATCAACATCGAAGCCACTCGTCCCAATCTTAAGACCGAGTTCCCAGCCATTGGAGCTGCGTTGGATATCAAACTTTAATCGGCCGTGATTCTTCTTATCATCCGGGTCTTCATACGTTAACTCATATTGATTCTCCGCGCTTTCAGAAACATTCACCCCTTGGCCAAATATCGGCATGGAGCTGGTCAAAACGAGACAAAATAGTGGAAAACATTTCATGCGCTAGACAATGCTCAAAATGACTTTCCGATACAAGAATAAACCTCAAATCACTATGCTTCTCATGCTGCTAAGGGACGGCATAAGCAAAAGAAAAAAAAGATGTTGCCAATTGTGAGCATTTTGCCTAAAAACAAAGCAAGTTGAACGACTAAGTGGTCAATTTCTGATTCCACTCAATGATTTGCTCTCTTTCTTTCTGATCTATCTCATTAAACATTTTTAGGAACTTCCCCTATCAATACGAGAACCATTTGAAAATAGGTATCACCTAAGAGCTTATTTGAAATCCCTTCGTTCACCACTCTTTCCCATACACGTATTTTATTATGAGCGACAATAATTCTGCTATCCCAGCTGATTCTGAAGAAACTAAGCCTGCCAAAAAAGTGGCGGCTAAAAAGGCAACCAAAAAAACAGCTAAAAAAGCTGCTAAAAAGACTGCCAGAAAAGTAGCTAAAAAGGCTCCTGTAACTTCCACCAAGGATGTCGCACCTGCGAAGGAAGCGAAACCTAAAGAAGCGGCTAAAGAAGCTCCGAACAAAGAGCCAAAGCCTCAGCAGCAGAATTCCGATGCTCCTGCTAAATCAGAGAACAAGCAATCTGAGCTACCACTGGATAACAATCAGAATTCTAACCAGAATCAAAATCAGAACCAAAACCAGCAGTCTGAAAACAAGGCGCCCAGACAAGGAAGACAGCCAAATCACGGACGAGTAAAAGGCCACAACAATGCCAATAACCGCCAAGGTAATAACCAAGGCAACAGTAACGGTCAGAATAACAACCAAGGTAACAATAATCAAAATAGTAACCAAGGCAACAACAACAAGCAGGGTAACAATAACAACCGTCGTAACAACAACAACAAGAATCAACGCGGTAAAAACAACAATAATAATAATCGTAACAAGAACAATAATCCCCCACGCAACAACAATAATAATAATAACAACCAACAGCGCCGTGAGAAGAAGGTCGAGCTCACTGGACCTCCGGTTGAAGTAAACGGAATGTTAGAGTTGGCGCCGAAAGGATTTGGATTCTTGCGCACATTGGACAGAGGTTTAGAACAAGCGAGTGACGATGTCTTCGTGACACCAGATCTCATCCGCACCCACGGTCTAAGACTCGGTGTTTGGATTCACGGTGAAGCTATGCAGGGACCTAAAGGACTGCAACTCATCAACATCAAACAAGTCAACGGCCAAGACCCGGAGGAGTCTCGTAAACTCCCTCACTTTGAAGAACTAAAAGCAGTCAACCCGAACAAGCGTATCTCGTTTGAAACGACAGCCGACAGATTCACCACTCGTGTAGTAGACATCATCGCACCAGTAGGCAGAGGCCAACGTGGGCTCATCGTATCACCACCACGCTCTGGTAAGACTACCATGATGATGCACATGGCTGAAGCCGTGCAGGAAAAGTATGAGGACACCATGCACCTCATCATTCTTCTCGTAGACGAACGTCCGGAAGAAGTCACAGAATTTAAGCACCAACTCCCTGAAGCTGAGATTTTTGCCAGCTCAAATGATGCAGGCGCCAAGAATCACTGCCGTGTAGCCGAGCTCTGTATCGAGCGTGCCAAGCGACTCGTAGAAGCTGGTGAACACGTATTCATCCTCATGGATTCCATCACCCGCCTCGCTAGAGCCTATAACTCAGCCTTAGGCGGAGAGAAGGCTGGCAGAGGTAAAGGCATCCAATCCGGCGGCATCATCACTGGTGCACTAGAAATGCCACGTAGAATTTTCGCAGCAGCACGTAACACACGCACAGCTGGCTCACTGACAATCGTAGCCACAGCGCTCGTTCACACTAACTCTAGAGCAGATGACGCCATCTTCCAGGAGTTCAAAGGAACTGGTAATATGGAGCTCGTTCTCGATCGTCGTATCGCTGAGAAATACATCTACCCAGCTGTAGACATCTTCAAATCTGGAACCAGACGTGAAGAACTACTACTAGCTGACATCAGTCTGCATAAGATCCACCTCATCCGCCGTGGACTCGCTGGTCACAGACCAGAAGAAGCGATGGAAAGACTCACCTTCTTCCTTAAGCGCTTTAATAACAATGCGCAGATGTTGATGGAGATCAAAGGCTAACAGTCAGAATCTTAGAAGATCAATTACTCCTTCGGTATTTCATTGAGGGTGTAATAGACATCTGAATGCCATAAGCTAGCACCTGATAATGACTTTAGCTTATCACAATTAATGTGATGAATGTGGCCTTTAGTCATCTTATCTAGAGTCAGTTTTACTGATTTTCTATCACTAGAAATTTCCACTCTAGTGACTTTAGGTGTGAGCTTATCCACCTCTGGACTACCATACTCGGCTCTATATACGTAGGTCCAAGCCTTACAATCATAGTTTGCTGCATCTAGAGCTAGCTTCTCATCAACCGGCTCAGTAAAGGTGATTTCAAATCCTTTCGGAAGCGCCTTCATCTCTAACATCTCGAACGGAACCTTCCCCGTCCAGCGCACTCTCTCGAAACTGAATGCTTTACCGCCGATCGATGCCCAACCTCGGTTAGTTCCACCCACGAAGAGCGTTCCGTCATCAGACAACCTCATCGGAACGATGCCGCAACGAAAGCCATCTAACATCTTCCAAACAGCGCCTTGATAGACATCATTCACTTTTTCCATATAGACTCTCTGCACCTGAGAATGCGTCTGCTCACCTACTAACATCTGACTACCAAATGGTCCAAATTTGCCTTTAGTCGTATCAGTGATCAAAGCCGTAGGTGACTGCCCTACTATACCATGTGGAATCTGTATAGCTGGTGGCATATACTCAGGGATGCGCTCGGCTTGAGTCACGATTCTAGACTTATTGATAGGATCTAGCGGACGTTTACCCATATTAGGAGCGTCTTTATAAAAAACATTTCCTGTAGGATTCCCCGTGAATGCTCCCTGCTTCAGAGGCTTAATACACGAAGTTCCGTTCCATGCTCCTTGGTTATCGGTATAAAATACATCACCAGCAGCATTGTATCCTATTCCTCCAGGAGATCTAATACCCGAACTAAAAGGAATAGCTTTCCCATCAGGAGTAATTTTAAGACACCAGCCTCGCCACTGTGCTTTTGCATGAAATGAACCTGTGAGACAATGCACTGTGTAAATATTACCCTCTTTATCTGGAGTAGAGCCGAAGGCGTATTCATGGTAATCACCAGTCAGGCCCCAGTCGTTATTGATGAGTTCATAGCTCTCATAAATACCATTCGCATCCTTATCTGAAATTCGCCCCACTGCTCCTCTGTCAGTAAAGTAAAGCCAACCATCTTTATAATACATCCCAAGTGGCTCATGAGCAGCATGATACACCTTCTTCCACACTACTTTACTGAGATCTTTCTCATAAGCACCTGTGCAGATCCAGATTTCACCACGTCTAGTCGCCACAGCCACTTTGCGATCTGGCATGAGTGCGATAGAGCCGATCTCCATCACTTCACCCTTAGGAAATGGAATAGATTCACGAACATAGTAGTCAGCCTGTAGTGTGCTACTTTCTGGTAATTTATCGCCTTTTCTAATCTGGCTATGAACATTAATAATAGAGAGTGAAAGTGCGAGTATGCTAGAATAGATTATTTTTTCCATGTGTAGAGAATGGTTAATGGGTTGCTGCCTTTTTTGAGAGATAGTTTCAGATGGTATGACTTGCCCTGACTAGAAACTTCAGTATCTGCTGGAAGCTTTAGCATTAAATCGCCAATATAGATGATGCCGTTTTTAAATGCACCTTGAGCTGAGATTTTAAACAGAATTTCACGATCCGATTTTGACTCTATATTCATCACACGCTGGAAACTACCTGCCGATGAAACGAAGTGATCACTCACCATTAAATCACTATCTACCAGATACGAAAATGTAGGGCTACCCGTCTTATCCATTGAGTATCCTTTAAGCTTCACCTTAAGAGCCTGAGAACCATCTGCGTTCAGCCATGGCACAGATTTAAACAATCTAACCACATCTTTAGATGCTGGAGCCTCAGCTCCTTGACCACGACCTACCCAGTGCCTACCAGCATTGATAAAGTCTCCCTTCCAGATTAGATCTAAATTACAATTCTCTGTGCTAAATGCGATATTGTTTTCATGAGGATAAGCCACTCCCATCGTGCGATGCGTTGAGCCTGCTATAAAATTACTATACATCCTCACCTTTCCATCCTTAGGCGTTATATCAATGATTCTCTTCTCCGGCTGGTTGCGCTGAACCGCGTCAGACAACCACTTCCACTTTGTCTTTCGCTCACGATAGCGCAGAGTGAGGCCCTTGCCTCCACGATTTTGAAAATACTCTAACCGGAACTTATGCGAACCTGGCTCAAGACTAATCTTACCAATCTTTCTACGGCCCATCCCTCCCATTCCCTTTACAGAGGTCACAACATTTCCTCCTACTGTTAGCCGGCTACCATCATCAGAGTCTAATTCAAATTCATAAATAGCTTTCTTAGTAACCACAAAATCACCTTCCCACATCACACCGAACAGCTTCTTCTTATTAATCTTCTTTAGTGAAATATAGCCATCGTGTTCTTCCTCAATCGCATTAGATTTTATCTCTGAGAAATTCGGCGTAGCCTCCCACTCACCATCATAAGTCTGCATCAGCAAGTTTTTGATCGGAGACACTGGTCTCGGTAATGGGTAGAGTTCCTGTAATTCCTTCGCCTTCCACCCCTTCTTTCTATCTTTTGAAAACTTCCTCGCTAGCTTGAAATCGCCCAAAGTATAGTTAGCTTTTTCACCGACGAATTCACGGCGAACATAATTAATCACAGCTACCGCTTGCTCATCACTAAGAGCCCCCTGAGCTGGCATTATTTGGTTGTATGACCTACCCTTCACCGTGATCGGCCCTTCGAGCCCATGCAGTAAAATCTGCGCTACCCTATCCGCATCACCCTTCAGCCACTCACTCTGAGATAAAGGTGGAATACCTGCCGCACTATTTCCCTCCACACTGAGACCTTCACCATTCTTACCGTGACAGGCAGAGCAGAACTGAGTGTAGCTAGTCTGACCTATATCAAGCTGAGCTGTCGCCCCCTGCGATGAGCATAATAGGATAAGACTCCATACTTTAGAAAATTTCATTGCATAGATACTGTCCTTAAAGTCTCTATGTTACAATATTTCTATTCACTCTGAATTTTCTAACAAAAAAAGAAGCCTCTCGAAAGAAGCTTCTTTTGTTAAATTCAGTTATTAGGTGAATGATAAAACTATCAACTAGTCTTACTCTTCGTCTTTTTGTTCGTCTTTCTTATCACCCTTCTTGCAGCCTTTGTGGCCACCACGCTTACCTTTGTGGTCACGCATGTGGCGGAATGGGCGGTTTTCTCTCATCCACTCACCAGCAGCCTTACGCTCTTCGCCTTCTAGCTCACCACTTCCGTCTGCGTCAAACTTGTCAACTAGCTCTTGCTTCTCAGCATCATGAGCAGCCTTACGCTCATCTTCAGAAAGTTTGCCGTCGCCGTCGTTGTCATACTTACGAAGCATGTTCGCTTTGAATTCTTCGTGCTTAGCTTTCATGCTCTCTTTGGCTGCTTTACGCTCGTCATCAGAGAGTTTACCGTCACCGTCGGTGTCATACTTAGCCATGAACTTTTCCTTCATTTCTTTCATCTTTTTGCCCATTTCTTCACGACGTTGCTTATAACCTTCACGAGCTGCTTTCTTCTCTTCATCAGAGAGCTTACCGTCTTTATCAAGATCGTATTTCTCCAAGATGCGTTTCTTCATCTCTTCACCATGGCCCTTACGTCCCTTATGGCCTTTTCTGTGACCTTTGTGTCCTTTATGCTTATCACGGAAAGCTTTCTTCTCTTCATCTGAAACAGTGCCGTCACCATCAGTGTCGAGCGCTTTCTTCATTTTCTCCATCCACGCCTTCTTAGCTGCGGCTTTCTCTTCTGCAGAAATTGTGCCGTCTTTATCGGTGTCAAATTTTTCCATCATCGCTTTACGACGATCTTCTCCACCTTTTTTACCTTTGCAGTCTTCACCTGCGGCACTGATTCCAGCGAATCCGAAGAGCGCTGCTGACATTGTTAATACTAGTGTCTTGTTCATAATAGTTTGTTTGTTGTTGTTGAGTGATCATAAAACTACAGAGCTGATTCTAATCCCTCATGCCATCTGTAGCTTGCCTATCTATAGAGTGAAACAGGTGATCTCAGAAATAGTTGCAAAGTTTCTTATCTTTTTTCAGAAAAAACGAATACCACTTACAACGAGACTTTCTGACCAAGCTCATCTAGCTCTGCAACTCTAAGCACTTCGGCGGTGCAGACTAGATCCTGAATGGCATTGCCCACAGACTTAAACACACTCACTCCATCGAGCAACACTTCACTAGGCCGGCTAAGCACTTCACCAATCTCAGTCACCTCGAATGAGTCATCGATCAAGCCAGCTTCTGCCAGTAGGCAAATTTCCCCCGCCTCTGCAAGACATGCCGACTTTTGGTCTACATACACCTTCGCTCTTAGCATCGTGTCAGTCCCAACTTCCGTGCGATTAGGCCCTAGTGACCCTATTGCATTGATATGAACATTGTCAGAAATTTCCTCATCATAGATCACAGCCACCGGACTCGTAGTAGCTAGAGTGATAACCTCACATTGCTTTAACACACCCCTACAAGGATTCGCGATTAACTTACAGTTAGGAAATGCACTCTGATGCTCAGCACAGAACCTTTTTGCATTTTCTTCATTTCTAGAGAAAACGTAGATTGTCTCAAAATCTCTAACCTCTAACATTGCCTCTAATTGATGATAGCTCTGTCCACCAGTTCCGAACAAAGCAGCCACCTTCACCCCCTTCGCACAAAATAAATCTGTGGCAAGGCCAGTAGCAGCTCCTGTCCTCAATGAGGTAAGATAACCAGCCTCAACAAGAGCTACAGGCATCCCTGTCTCAGCACTGTTCACAATGATTATCCCTGGAGTTACTGGTAAGCCTTTATTCACATTATCAGCAAAAACGGACACCACTTTAGCACAGAAAACACCTGCACTGTCAGAATAAGCAGGCTTATACAGCACCGTCCCCGCATCATTGACTAATGCCGTTCTAAGAGGGCTATCTACCATACCCGCTGATAAACTAGTGTAGGCATCTCGCATCAACTCAATAGCCCTCTTCATACTAAGAAGCTCCCGCACTGTCTCCTTATTGATCAATCGTAAATCCATAAGTCGAATTAACTCACAAACCTCTTAAAAATCAAACTTGTATCAAACTAAAGATTTCATAGCCTAACTAGATGAAAAGGAAGCTCACCATCTTGATTACTCTCGCTATTCTAACCTCACTCTATTTCTGGTATTACTCAGATGAGAAGATCGTGATGCGTAAGTCCGAGCTACTCATCGAATGCTTCGATAAAGAATCTGGAGCTAAAGGTATTGGATCATCTAATTTTAGAGATTTACTCTACAAGAAAGTAGCCATCAGCCTACCTGATGATGATGACGATCTAAGCGGAGGCCTTCCTAGAGACCGAGCTTCCATTGCAGCCATATTCAGCGGAGTCATGCGGGGAGCTAGGGAGATAAGTATCGTAAAAAAATCTATCACTCTAGACTCTATCAGCAACAAGCAAGCTATCGTCAGCATCGACTTTCATGCTAAATTAGTCTTCCAAAACTACAGAAAAGACGAAGACCTCAGCGCCAAAGTGACCTTCATCCAGTCAGATGAATCTGCCAACACAGGCTGGAAGATCAAACAAGTTACGATTATTGAGAAGTGATTGAAGCAGGCAGTAGCAAAGCACCCAAGTAGAAGTAAAAATAGAGGGCAGGGAAATTGCCTTTGTAAAATCAGTTCTCCACTCTCCCCAATGCCAAAGGCATTAAACCCCAAAGACACAAAAAACCCACTCAATCGAAACTGAGTGGGCTTACAAAAGTATTTCTAACTGGATTAGATCTTAGTTAGTGCGCACCTTAGAAAGGATTACTCTGTCTCCAGCACGGATTCTCATTCCTGCTACGAGGCTTGAGTAATCGATGTTAGCAAGAATTCTACCGTCTTCGATTGCATTGATGTTAAGTCTTCCGACATGTTTGTCTCCGCGAACTACGATGAGCTTAGAGTTAACGTCGATACCAGCATCTGCATGTGGCTTCACTACTACGAATCCCCAGTCATTATCTACAGACGTGATAAGTGAAGAAACTCCGTTCGCCTTAAGATTCTTACGACGCTTAGTTTGAGCACTATTGAAGTCATCGATCTTGCCATTATTTAGAGCCACATCACCTGTGTAACGCTCTACTTCACCCAGCAGGTCACCATGTTGCTTATTAAGCTGCTTCTTCTCCTCTTCAAGACCTTCAATGAATTCACCGATCTGGTCGATTGGAACATTTGCTTTTTCAGCTAATTCCTGAATTCTCTTCTGAACAGCTTCGATTTCAGCCTGCTCATCTCTAAGAGAGCTTAGCTTAGTATCAAAGCCTGCGCTCTGATTCACGAGACCTTTTCTGTTCTGGTCTTTAACTTCTAGATCACCATCTCTGTCGTTCTTCTCGGTGGTTCTTTTCGCTTTTAATGCGATAGCGTCTCGTAGATCATCTACGATGCCCTTGATTTCCGCTTTGATGTTAGCATTATCTTTTTCTATCTGAGTAGTCAGATCAAGTTGCTTTTGGTGAAGCTCAATATTCTGCTGCACAAAGAAGCCAGCGGCTACGAGTGTGAGGAGTGCTACGATGTAAACTATAACTTTCATAATAAATGGTTCTTAAGTTGGAAATGGATTAACGGTTAGATGCATTTGCTGGACCTGCAGGAACGTCTGCTACTTTAGGTGCTACTTCAGCCTCGGCTTTTACTACATCTCCTGATCTTAGGTGAATTTCTTCTGTCACTGAATCCCTGAGAATGTCAGCTGCTGCACGGTTAGGTTCTACAGTAGTTACTTTAAGCTTAGCTACTACTTCTCCATCGCGAACTACATCGAGTGTTGATCCTGGCACTACACCTTGAATATCACCACCGTTAAGTGTGACGAATCCCCATGTAGAGTAAACAGTCTTAATAGTAGTCTTAAGGAATGCTTGTGACTTACCTACTGTCTGCTTCTCAGAAATTTCTGAGTTCATGTCGATCTTAGCTTGAGTATCAGTCTTGACTTGCTTGAGATTACTTAGATTTGCTGTCTCAGCTGTGATGTCATCAGTAAGCTGAACGATGTCACCTCTAAGCCTGTTGATCTTAGGAATTAGTTCCTCAATCTCACCATATTTAGCAGTCTGATCCTTAGCTTCTTTTACACTAGCTTCTAGTCTAGCCATTTCGTCTACCTTGTTTTTGATCTCTTTTTCCAAACCAGCAATCACCTCATCCATCTTGACGATCTTCGCCTCAACTTCTTTGATCTGAGTTTCTAGCACTGCGATAGCCTGCTTATTATCAGCAAGCTCACCTTTCTTGAGCTTTCTAAGAGCGACATTGTCATCCCAAAGATCTTCTTGATCTACGCGTAATTCGATCTGATCTTCATACATAGTCTTGTTCTTAAATCCGAACCAGGCGATGAATGCTAGGGCTACTGCTGCAAGTGTTCCAAATAGTATTGGCATAGTTTTCTATTGTTAAAATTGGTTGTTAACGTGTGTGTAAATTTACATTACCTATTTAATCATCCGTTCGACAACCCTAAAATTCATTCATTTCTACCATTTCTTTACAAATCAATTTTCTGTGCTCACATTCCCCCCGATCATGAAGACCATAA
>CAKZNV010000035.1 GCA_937132085.1 uncultured Rubritalea sp.
GGGCAATGTATTGCTAACTGAGCTATTCCTTAAACGAATTGATAGGACTTAGCAAATACGATACCAGCTTTTTTTAATTGAGCTACGGCATGAAATCCAGATGTGAACGTAATCGGGTGAATTCAAGTTGACGTAATTTGTTATTCATATTTAATGACTTACTATGATGAAGAGTCTAATTGTTTCAATCTTAGCTACTAGTGTCTGCTGGTGTCCTTTGGTGAATGCACAAGTTAAGCAGCAGTTGCCTAAGCCTGATGGCAAAGAAGCGAGTCATGATAAGCCGCTTAAAGTATTCATTTTGCTAGGCCAATCCAATATGTTGGGGTTCGGTAGGATTGATCCTGTTGATAAAAAGGGCACTCTTTCTCACCTTGTAAAACAGGGGAAGTATTCTCATTTAGTAGATGATGAGGGTAAATGGACGATGCGCAAAGATGTGAGGAATGTTCATGTGATGGATAGTCGAGGTGCTGGCCTGACTGAGTTTACTAAGTTCCGTGATGTGAAAAATGAATGGCTCACCGTGAAGAAGGGCCACATCGGTCCGGAGCTGCAGTTTGGCTATCTGATGGGGCAGCATTTTGAGGAACCAGTGTTGATTTTGAAGGCCTGTATTGGTAATCGTAGTCTCGGCTGGGATCTTCTACCACCAGGTAGTGAGCAGTTTAAATATGAAGGTAAAACCTACGCCGGCTATAAAGATAACGCGGCATCATGGGTGGAAGGTGAGGCTAAGAAAAAAGTGAATTGGTATGCTGGTAGACAATACGATGCTGACATCGGTCATGCCAAAGAAGTGCTTAAAAATCTCGAAAAGTATTACCCTGGTTACAAAGGACAGGGATATGAAATCACAGGGTTTGTCTGGTGGCAGGGGCATAAAGATCAGAACGCCGCTCATGCTAGTCGCTATGAGAAGAACCTTGGCCATCTTATCAAAACTCTGCGCAAAGACTTCTCAGCACCTAAGGCTAAATTCGTGTTAGCGACGATCGGGTTCAGTGGTGAAAAGCTAGCTGGTCATGGACTCACTGTCGCTAATGCTCAGTTAGCAGTGGATGGAGCTAAGGGCAAGTATCCAGAATTTAAGGGCAATGTAAAAACCATCGATGCTCGACCGTATTGGAGAGGGAAGGATATCTCACCTAGTGGAGCAGGCTATCACTATAATCATAATGCGGAAACCTACATGGAAGTAGGGAATGCTCTAGGTCTCGCGATGAAGGAACTTTTCACTCTAACAACTCAACCAAGTAAATAACTAGATGCTAGCTAAACTAACCACCACTTTCATAGTCGCTCTTCTAACAGTGTCCCTACATGGAGCTCCGAGAGGTAGCATGGAGAATCCAGATTTCACCAAGGGCGATAAGATTCCCGAAGGTGCTGTGCACGACTGGAATCTAGGGTCTACAGGCGCTAGGGGATGGATTTATAGCGATAAAATGGTGACCAGTGATGCTAGGCAGATCTACATTACGAAGGTTGCAAAAGGCTCGCCTGTAGATGGTGACTTAATGGAGGGTGACGTGATTTTGGGTGTGGATGGGAAGAAATTTACTTATGATGCGAGGGAGGAATTCGGCAAAGCTCTTACTGATGCGGAGTCTATGAAGGTAGGATTGACGCTAATAAGGTGGAGGGGTGGTAAAATAGATAATGTGGTTGCTCCTCTAGATATACTCGGTGAGTATTCTAAAACAGCTCCATTTAGTTGTCCCAAATCGAGTAAGATTTACCAGCAAGGATGTGAAGCTCTAGCCAAGAGAATGGCTGAGGAAGACTATAAAGAGAATCCGATTGTTCGTTCACTAAATGCGCTGGCTTTGCTCGCTAGTGGTGATGAAAAATACCTACCATTACTGAAAAAAGAAGCTGAGTTTACGGCGAATAGTAAACCCGGTGGCTATAAATCTTGGTTGTATGGTTACACGATGATTTTTCTCGGTGAATACGTTAATGCTACGGGTGATACATCAGTCTTACCAGGCTTACGTAGGTTTGCTCTAGAGACTGCCAATGGTCAGAGTGTGGTCGGATCGTGGGGGCATAGATTTAAGCAAGAAGACGGCATGCTCGGTGGATATGGGATGATGAACTCTACGGGAATGCCTTTAACAATCGGATTAATTCTGGCTCGTGAAGCGGGAGTCGATGATCCAGTTGTTGATCAAGCGATTAAGAAAAGTGCTCGCTTACTTCGTTTCTATGTAGGCAAGGGAGCGGTGCCTTATGGTGATCATCATCCGTGGATTCAGTCTCACGAGGACAACGGAAAATGTGGAATGGCAGGGGTGTTGTTTAATCTGTTAGGTGATAAAGAGGCTGCTACATTTTTCTCCAAGATGAGCCTGGCTTCACATGGTAGTGAGCGTGATGGTGGGCATACGGGGAATTTCTTTAATCAGCTCTGGGCAATGCCTGGAGTAGCGCTGTCTGGTCCAAACGCTACTGGTGCATGGATGCAGGAATACGGAGCATGGTATTATGATCTGACGCGTCAGTGGGACGGTAGGTTCATCCACCAAGGTCCTCCGAGTATGCGAAAAGATAGCTACAAAAACTGGGATGCTACAGGGCTTTATTTATTAGCCTACGCCATGCCTTTGAAGAAGATTTACCTTACAGGAAAAAAGCAAAGCGTCGTTGAGCAACTGAACGAACCGGAAGCGAAGGAGATTTTATCCGCAGGTTATGGACGTAGTATGAAATATCGTCATGAGCATTACGATGCTCTTACGGAAGGCGAATTGTTAGATCGATTAAGTAGTTGGTCACCCGTAGTGCGGGAGCGATCTGCCATCGCACTCGGCAGAAAGAAAAGTAAGCTACATGGTAAAGTAATAGGGCTACTTAGTTCAGAGAGCTTGCACACACGCTTAGGAGCTTGTCAGGCACTTGCTCAGATGAAGTCTCCGTCGGCGGTGGAGCCGCTGAGAGCTGTTTTGAAAAGTAATGATCTGTGGCTACGAGTGAAGGCAGCAGAAGCTTTAGGGGCAATTGGTAAGCCGTCGATGGTAGCATTACCTGAGCTGTTAGAAATGTTAGCCAAGGGTGAATCTCAGGCAGATCCTCGTGGCATGGAGCAACGCTATTTGAGCTTTGTAGTTTTCGATAAGATGCTGAAACATGATCTGGTTGGAGTGGACAAGGCTCTGCTCAATAAAGCGGTCATAGCTAGCCTGAAAAACGAAGATGGTAGGGCGAGAGGCAGTATTGGACGAGTCTATAAGAAGCTCAGCTATGAAGAATTGAAGCCACTACTTCCAGCTATTTACCAAGCTACAAAAGAACCTGCACCTAGTGGTATTATGTTTGCTGCTGGCATTCGGTTAGCGGGATTGGAGTTGCTTGCTAAGCATCGGATCAAAGAGGGAATCCCACTCTGCCTAGAAGTCATGGATATCGATAAATGGGGCAAAGGAAATCGTATCCCAAGATGCCTCAACGCTATTGCACAATACGGTGGAGCAGCCAAGCCACTCCTTCCTCAGCTTCGTCAGCTAGAGCTTAAGCTAAGCAAACACAGAGAAGCCAAAAAGCTCAAAAAGAACATCGATAGACTACATGAGCTCATTGAAACGATCGAAAAAGAAGAGGCGATGCCTGAGCTAAGATCGATATAGAGGTCTGGATTAAAAATACGGACTCAGTCTTTGGTTTTGCATCATTTTTTCGGTCTTTTTAGACCAGCCTTTTTGATGGTAAACTAGACGGGGGCGTTCGACTGCACTTAGACGACTTAATAACTTAGCTGTGCGCATCTTTTCTAAAAGTTCTAGTGCTTTTTCCCATTCACCTTTGATTTTCTTGAATTCAATCTCCTCCTTAGGAGTGAGTATTCGCGTAGATTGTTCCGTGATTTTCTGTCTATGGGATTCAACGCTCTGTTGTTGCTTGATGATTTTATCATCTAAGTCTCTTATAATTGCCTCTCGTTTTTGTTGAACTACGAGTTGTTTTCTGTCGACGTAGCTCTGCATAAGAGCGTAAGAGATTTCCTGAGCTTGGTCAGAGCTATCTGCTCTTACTGTCACATGGATTAAGTCGGTGCCTACTTTTTGCTCAACGGATAAACCAGCTAGAATAGTTTTGGTGAGTTCGTCGGCGTCAGTTTTATAGAGCTCACTGAGGCGATAGTTTGTGATCGCTGCTTTAACATTCTCTTTACTACGGATCAGCTCGAATTGTAGATTGAAAAAGTCATCGTTCATAGGTCCAGATGATCCTTCACTCGGGTATAATTTAAACAGAGTCTCACAGCAAAACTGTTCTTTTTCTTCTACGATCACTTCCAGAGTTAACGCTGGAGTCTCAACTGGATCTTCAGCTCTCTCAGTAGGGGATATTCTATCTGGTCTGAGATAATAAAAGCCGACGCCTCCAATGATGAGAACGAATATTGCTGATAGGAGAATGTTTTTCATATTATAAATTTAGATGATGACTACTTGGTTTGTTTTCTAGCCTTCATAAATTCAGCTGTTTCATCTGACCAGCTGGCTTCTTGGTAGTGAAATTTGTGTATTGGATAGACATTATATTCTGCATTATAAAGAGCCTTTTCGAGGAAACCTAATATACGCATTTCCTTTTCGTAAACGTTTCTAGCTTCAGGAAACAGTTTTTCAGCTTCAATGCGCGTGAGTGAGCTTTTGACGTCGAGAGATTTATCTCTAAATCCTGAAAAACCTACAACGCTACTGATTTCATAGAGTTTTTTGCGTAGTGGTTCGATCCTGCTTTTCTGCTCCGTGATTTTACTTTTGTAGACCGCTAAAGTGTCGATGTGCTGCTGCGTCAAAGAGCTTTCCCATCTCGATTTGAATGTTTGAGTAAGAGCGTAAGAAATTTGTTGGGCTTTCTGTTCGCTATTCGCAAGGACTGTGAGTTTTGTGAAATTTGTGTCCAAGTCTCTGCTTATGGAAGCGTTCTTAGAGATAGTCTCCAGTAAATCATTGAGATCATCGTTGTATAAATCATCAAGCCTGTATGTGTTAATTGCCGCCTTGATATTTGATTTAGATAAAATAGCTGTGACTAGATTCTCAGTATCGTTCGAAACTTCGATAGGGTTTATCTCAAACTGCTTGCAGACCAATGTTTCGCTGCTGTAGCTCTTTTTCCAGAAGAATGAGCCTGCAATATGATTGTTCCCTATGAAATAACCAACAGCCCCAGTGAAGAGGGCTGTGATGAGAATTAGAAGTTTGGTTTTCATTGTAGATCAGCAGAAGGACACAGGTTACTTGTTGAGCTTTGACATCACTTGTTGGGGATGCGTTCAATTTTACTCATTGAGGTGCTACTTCAGGTTCAAAAAAATAGCCATCAACTCCGGTGAGGAGGTTGATGGCTGGGTAGAATTAGGAAAATCGATTTGATCTTCAAAATACTGGGCAGTTCTTACTTTGACTGCTCTAGCATTTTGGTGATTGGTGCTTCTGCTCTGGCACGGATGTCTTCAGGCATCTCTACGGTTGGGCT